>JAICPK010000087.1 GCA_025929855.1 Nitrososphaera sp. | reverse complement strand
TGACTATTAAGCTGACTTATAAAAAGAAATGGTTAGGCGCCATTTTTAGCGGCTGCGCCTGGCGGCCGAAATAATTACGTAAGCCAGTCCTACGGCCAGTCCAAAAGTCAGGGGTATCCATACTGGATATGCTGCTGGGTCTATTGACTGTCCAATCAAGGATCCGAAATTCAGGAACATGCTGCTGAAGGGTTTGTAAGTCTTAGTATATTAGATTTGCTATTACAGGTTGAGAGATAGAGAAGAGGAGAAAAAACCTCCTTACGCATATATACATTAAATTACCCTTTGCGAGCACAGGTATAACCATATGAAGATGCAGAAAGAGATGCGCAAGTTCTGCCCTCGTTGTAAGACCTATACGGTCCAGAGCTTAGCCCTATACAAGAGGGGAAGAGATAGGGCAGGAGCTGAAGGCGCTCGCAGGCACGCTGAGGACAAGAAGGGGTACGGCGGCCAGAAATTCCCCGAGCTCAAGAGAACTGCCAAGACTACCAAGAAAATGACTTTACGCTATACTTGTAGAACATGCCAGTTTAAGACGATGAAGCAAGGTCTAAGGATACGCAAGCTGGAGATAGGAGGGTAGCGGCATGAAGCGGGAAAGCATGATGATGCCAAAGCCTAGGAGCTCATTTCTATCTGTTCAGTGCACAAAATGCGGCGAAAAGGCAATAGTGTTTTCACATACGACCATCAATATGAACTGCAAATCCTGCGGCGAGCTTTTAGCAGAGCGCTCTGGCAGCAAGGCCAATATCACGGGTAAAGTTCTAGAGGTGCTAGACCAGTAATTTCTTTGCCAGCTCTAGCTCTTCTTTCGTATTCACGTTTAACGCAATTTCTTTTCGGTTCATGACTATATAGCGTTCTTTCACCGGTTCAGTGCCTACAGCCATAGTATTGAATATAGTGATGCCAGAATGGCAATATTGATTCATCAATACTATACTTGGCTTCACACCGATCTCCTCTACAAATCCTTTTTCAAGTATTATCGAAATTGCTGGTTCTTGCTCTTGCCGGTCGTCATCATCATCTATGATATTATTAAGAATCTCATTGACAATCTGAGAATTTAATAGGGGAATGTCACCAGGAACTGCCACAACCTTTTGTGGTCTTAATTTTGAAAGCAGTCGTGATAGGTCCTGAGAGTAGCCCTCGCCAGCTGTCTCGATTGTCTCAATGCCTTTTGATTTCAAGAACTCATTTGTTTTCTGGGTATAGGGTGAGATTGCTGCAACAATGCGGTCAAATCTGTTTGAGTCTGCCAATGCTGAAATCACCCGCTCGACCATTGCAATACCCTCCACCTTTAGCAATGGCTTTTCTATGCCTCCTTGTTGTTGTTGTTGTTGTTGTTGTTGCATTCTGCTCCCTCTGCCACCGCACATTACGACTGCAGCTATCAAAAAATCAATATCACCTGCGGCATTGACGACAACGATGACAGCACGATAAGGGAAGAGAGACGAGTTATCTCATTTGATGCTCCAAGAACGTCTCCAGATATGCCGCCGAAGCTCTTGCTAGAAACATACTTCAAGAGCTGTGCAAGGATAAGTGAAATGGCCAGTGCAGCAAAGCCGGCATAGCTACTGGCAAATCCCACAATTGCAACGATAATGCCAGTAGCCGCAAGCATCTTGTGCCTGTCCTTCATTGCCGCAATGAAAGGAGAACTAAAGCCTTCCCACGCAGACAGACCCCTGTTGGCAAGTAGCACCATCACATACTTGGCTATCACCTCAGCAGTTATAATGCTAGTAAAAATCGCCAAGCCGGACCCAAAGCCGATATTGAACACAATTATCATGCCTACAAAATACATCACAAGCACCGCCACTCCTGCCGAGCCAACTGCAGGATCAAGCATAGCCTTATGCTTGACTTCCTTGCTGCCTTTTGCCATCAACCCATCAGCAAAGTCAGCTAAGGCGTCAGTATGGTGGACACCAGTTATTATTATAAGGGCGCCGGTGACCAAAAACCCTATAAGCAGAGGATGCAGAAAATTGGAAATCCCAAGCGCCATCGCACCAATGATTAAGCCTATAACCAGGCCTGCGACTGGGAACAAGTACATGTTCTTGGCGATATAATAGATGTCCTGATTCTGCTTGCCAACAGGCAATATCGTCAAAAATGCAAGTACTGACTGGATGGGCTTAAGGGATGCCAAGTACAAGCCTCCACCAGCCTGCCAGATAGAGAATCGACACTACGGGGACAGATACTACAATGCAGAAGAGCAACGTGGTGAGCTTCATTATTGAGATTGCTTTCCTGCACTTTTCAAGTGTAACAGGCTCTTGATTGTCGCCTAGAGTGTAGTGCCCTATCTTTTCAAGCCTGACACGCAATGCCCCTGCCATGGTAGCCATTGGGTAGCCAGCATTGACACTAAACGTCTTGTAATGGTCTCGCTGTAGAATGTTAAGCGAATTTTTCCAGTCGGCTCCAAGTATCTTGGCCGATACTATCATCAAGAATGCAGTTAATCTTGCAGGAAGATAGTTTGCAGCAGTGTCAAGCCTTGCAGACATCCACCCAATATCCTTGAAATAGTCATCATGATAGCCAACCATAGAATCGAGTGTATTTATTGCCCTATAGGCAAAAGCGCCAGCAGGACCAAAAAGTGAATAATAGAAGATGGGTCCTGTAATACCGTCGACTGTGCTTTCGCTTATGCATTCGATAGTTGCCGAAAGGATGTGTTGCTCGTCAAGGTCATCGGTTTTTCTTCTCACTATCATTGACAAATTATGCCTGGATGCTTCCAAGTCACAAGCCTCCACGCGGTTCATGATTGCCTTGGTATGCCTGTCCATGCCTTTCATTGCAATCGTAATCTTGAATACTATGGCAGACACAATAACAAGCTCAATTAGGCCTGCAAGATACCTGCTTGCAAATACAAGAAAATGAACTCCTAAAGCTACCATGATAACGAGTGAAATAGCAAAGATCGTTCCCTTGGCTTTTTCAGAGCCCCCTTTAAGTCGTGGCAGAAAAAAGTCGATGAGCTGCCCAAGCCATGCTACTGGATGATATTTATTTGGCGGATCGCCAAACAGCAAATCAATGCCAATGCCACCGGCAAGTGCCCCAAGAAGATACAGCATCTAGAGCCCCACAACCTTTGATATCCTTTCCATGTCGATATTCTCTTTTATTGCCTTTGCAATAAGGTCTATCTGCCAGTTCCATGCTTCCCGCGGAACCTCCGCCTTACCTGCCACGCTGCCAACAAGGGAATCCTCTTCAGGCAAGTTGAACTCGATCTTTGGGATTATGCCAAGGATTCTCTTCTTTGTCATCTTCTGAACTTCCTTGATCGCTGGCGCTATAAGCGTGATGTCACCTCTGAACTTGTTTATTAGAAAGCCTTTAACCATCGCCCTATGGGTGGGCTTTAACAGCTGCGCTGTGCCTACAATGCTTGCAAAACAACCACCTCGCTCGATATCGGCTACGATTATTACAGGCGCTCCTACCTCTTGTGCAAGCAACATATTGGCAATATCATATTTTGCAATGTTAATCTCCGAGGGCGAACCGGCACCTTCAATGACTATAATATCGTTTTCGCTCCTTAGACTCTCAAGCGCTTTCAACACCATAGTTAAGCCCTGCGGGATTACAAACTTCTCATAGTACTCTTTTGCATACATCTCAGAATAAAAGCGACCATTTAGGAATACTGTACTTCTATACTCGCCAAGCGGCTTGAGTAGAATAGGATTCATCCTAGGATCAGGCTCTTTTCTTGCTGCAACTGCCTGTATTGCTTGGACCAGTGCCATCTTAGATCCGCTGGATGTAGTGAAAAAGTTAGAGGACATGTTCTGCGCTTTGAATGGAGCCACATTGTAACCTCGATCTGAAAAAAGCCTGCACAGTCCTATCGCAATTGTGCTCTTGCCGGCACCAGACGTGGTGCCCTGTATCATAATTAGCTTGGCCCGCCTAGTCATTATAATCAAAAGCCTCCAGTGCTTTTAACAATAGCATGTTTTCCCTATGCCTCTTGACAGCTAATCTGATATATTGAGTGCCCATGCCAGTAAACGTGCTGCAGTCTCTGACAAGCACACCAGTTTTCTTTAGTAATCTATCTCTAAATTGTGTAGAATTTCTGCCTTGCAAATGGACGAGAAAATAGTTTGAGTCTGATCTCAACGGGCGAAATGATTTTAGTTTGTTAATATTGTCATGCAAAAACTTTCGCTCTTTTTTGACAAGCGCCCTTGCTTTTGATAGATATCTCCTTTCTAGCAGGGCAGCCACTCCTGCAACCTGTGCAAGACCATTTACGTTCCATGGAATCTTATTTGCCGACAATTTCTTTGCAAGAGTTGGATTGCACACGCTGTAACCAACTCGCAGACCGGCGAGTGCGAATGACTTGGTCAACGACCTCAGGATCACAAGGTTATCAAATTCCGATATCTGCTCAATCATCGTATTAGCGTTGGGATTGTCGGCCAGCTCAATAAAGCATTCATCAAGAAGGATTCTTGTCGAGCTATCGACGTTTT
>JAICPK010000065.1 GCA_025929855.1 Nitrososphaera sp. | reverse complement strand
CAGCCTGTGCTGGCTCTGGTTGCAAAGAATATACAAATTCCGGTTATATGCCAGCACGTTGACGACGCAAAGATGGGCCCCAGTACCGGTTTTGTTGTACCCGAGATCGCCAAGTCGTATGGTGCGGTTGGATCGCTGATAAATCACAGCGAGCATCGAATAGAAATGAGCTCGATCGCAAGCATAGTAGAGCGGATGAGAAAGCTTGGTATGGCGTCAATTGTGTGCGCACAGGAACCACACGAAGTTGTTGAGATATCTACCCTTCAGCCTGACTTTATCGCAATAGAGCCGCCTGAGCTTATCGGCAGCGGAAGAGCGGTGTCAAAGGAAAACCCAGCTATAATAACCAAGTCCATACAAGGGGCAGGATCACGCTCGGCTGTCATCTGCGGAGCAGGCATTACCGACAAAGGTGACGTCACTAAGGCAATGGAGCTTGGCTCTCAGGGCATACTTGTCGCAAGCGGCATAGTCAAGGCCAATTCTTGGGAAAAAAAGATAACCGAGCTTGCTTCTGGCATGAAGGGCTAATAATGCGCCGCCGCCGCAGAAAGTCTTATTCATCTTTTTAATCTTGTTTAGGATTAGATCTACTACTACTGCTTGTCTGATGTCGTCTGTAAAGCATGTTTTTGAGGAACAATTCTCCTGCCTTGTAGGAGCTTCGGACGAATGGCCCTGCAACCACGTAGGCAAATCCCATATTTTCAATACTTTTCCTGTATGAATCAAATTTTTCTGGCGTGATATACTCTTTAACTGGCAGGTGTCTGTTTGTGGGCTGGAGGTACTGGCCGATGGAAACTATGTCGACTCCTGCAGACCTTAGATCCTTGGCTGCCAGCATAACTTCCTCTTCCATCTCTCCAAGACCAAGCATTAGAGAAGACTTGGTATAGATTTTGGAGTCGATCTCTTTTATTATTTCTAGTACATGCAATGATTGCTTGTAGGTTGCTCGTGGATCTCTGATTAGCGGTGAAAGTCGAGCTACAGTTTCAATATTGTGGCTTATGACCTCAGGCCCCGCGTATGCCACTTTTTCTATTGCATGGCGATTGCCATGAAAATCCGGGATAAGGGGCTCAATTATTGTTTCAGGGCACTGCACCTTGACTGCCTTTAATGTTTTTGCGATATGATTCGCTCCTCCATCTTGCAGATCATCTCTGCATACTGAAGTGATAACAACATACTTCAACCCCCACTTTTTGATCGCTTGAGCAACTCTCTCAGGCTCGTCGGGGTCAAGATACAGTGGCTTGCCACCAGCCACGGAGCAGAACCTACACCCTCTTGTGCATATGTCTCCCATGATCATAATGGTAGCCGTTCCTCCTCCCCAGCACTCGCCAATGTTGGGGCATCGTGCTTCTTCGCAAACCGTGTGAAGTCCCAGGGAAGCAATGGTCTGCCGGACTTTTACATAATTTTCCCCGGAAGGCAACCTGATGCGAAGCCATTCAGGCTTTTTTTCGAGTCTACTTATCATCAGCATTTCATTCCCTTTTTCTTCGTCCGTCTTCTAATGACAACAATATGCTCAATAATAAGGATTCATCTTAGATGGATAGTGCGAACTCCTTTCTATGACATTCACAAGTCGCTTGGTGCAAAGATCGTGAATTTTCATGGGTGGGAGATGCCACTTCAGTACTCTGGGATCATGGACGAGCATGTCAATGTCAGGACAAATGTTGGCTTATTTGATGTCTCGCATATGGGCCGATTTGAAATTAAAGGCCAGCATTCTCTTGCCTGCCTGCAAAGACTAGTAACAAACGACCTTGAAAAGCTGGCCGATCATCAAGCACTGTATTCTCCTATGTGCTACGAAGATGGAGGTATAGTTGACGATATAATTGCCTACAGGCTTGGTCGTGATAACTATCTAGTTGTAGTCAATGCTTCAAACAGGAGCAAAGATTTAGAGTGGATTTCAAAGCATTTAAAATCAGCACATGTGGAGGATATAAGCGATAGAACTGGCCTGCTCGCAATACAGGGCCCGCGGGCATCTGATCTGCTGCAGAAATTGGTAGAAACGGACCTGCAGTCTGTTAAGCCATTTCATATTGTTGATACAAAAATTGATAAAATAGAATGCATGCTATCGAGAACCGGTTATACGGGAGAAGACGGATTTGAATTATTCTTTGATTCTTCAAGAATAGAAATCTGGGACAAATTGATGCAGTATGCCAAAATATTTGGAATCAAGCCTACGGGTTTGGGCGCACGGGATACTCTACGGCTTGAAGCTGGCCTGATGCTTTATGGAAATGACATGGATGAAAATACCACACCGCTGGAAGTCCCATTAAAATGGACGGTCAGTCTCAACAAGAAGCAAGAATTCATAGGCAAAAAAGCGTTAATCAATAGCCGTCCATCAAGAAAGCTTGTTGGTTTTGAAGTTCTGGAAAAGAGGATAGCAAGGCAGGGCAACAAAGTTCTCATAAAAGGAATGGAAGTGGGGTTTGTGACGAGTGGTAATTTTTCGCCTACTCTTAGAAAATCCATCGGTTTTTGCTTTGTACCTACCGAAGTTTCGCAAGATCAATCAATTGAGATTGACATTGGAGGAAAGCACTATGAAGCAAAAACAACAAGTACAAGGTTTTATAAGCGCAAACAAAGTATGCAATGATAATCTTTTTGGATGTCTATCAATGTTTTTGTGACATGCGCAGAACTGAAAAGAGATAAGGTTTTATCTCTGCCGCAAAGAAACGGGTTGTGTCAGAGTTAAAATTCACAAAGGAACATGAGTGGATTAAGATAAATGAGGGGGTGGCAATAATTGGAATTTCTGACTTTGCTCAAGAACAACTCGGAGACATAGTTTCAATAGAATTGCCAAAAGCTGGCGGCGTCTTCAGACAAGGACAGACTATGGCCATAGTCGATTCAGTAAAGGCGTCTTCTGACATTTATGCTCCTATCAGCGGAGAGATCCTAGAGGTGAACGAAGGATTGATTGAAAATCCGGAAATGATAAACCAGTCTCCGTACGACTCGGGCTGGATCGCTAAGATTAAGCCATCAAACATTGAAGAGTTTGAAAGTTTAATGACAAAGGAAAAGTATGACAGATATATTGGCGAAATAAAATAAGAGCAACGGAAATCGATGGATTACATACCTGCAACAGAAAAAGACATAAAAGAAATGCTAAACATCGTCGGAGTGACTTCCATAAATGATCTGGTCAGAGACTTCATTCCAGCTTTCACGGGCAAAATGAATCTACCTCAACCAAAGAGTGAGCTTGAGTTAGTACGTCATATGAGAGGTCTTGCCCATACAAACAAGATCTTGCGTTGCTTTGTAGGCGCAGGAGCTTACAATCATTATATTCCGTCAGCTGTGAGCCACCTGCTGGCAAGAGGAGATCTCTTTACAGGCTACACGCCCTACCAAGCAGAAATGAGCCAGGGAACGTTGCAGGCCATATATGAATTTCAATCCTTCATATGTCTTCTTACTGGAATGGATGTTGCAAATGCGTCGTTGTACGAAGGCGCATCTGCGTTGGCTGAGGCAGCCTTGCTCTCATGCTCTTATACTGGACGGGACCGTATTTTTGTAAATGAAAGACTACATCCGCAGTATCTGGAAGTATTGCAGACATACTGTGAAGGGGCTGAACTTACACTCACTGACAGAATAGATAACAATACTGCTTGCGTAATCGCCCAAAATCCGGATTTCTATGGTAACGTAGAAAACCTGCATTACCTAGCTGAACAGGCGCATAGAGTGGGCGCGCTCTTTACTACTTGTATTGTCGAGCCAACTTCACTTGCAATATTAGAGCCTCCCGGAAAATATGGCGCGGATATTGTGGCAGGAGAAGCGCAGTCATTTGGCATACCTTTAAGCTTCGGTGGACCCTATCTTGGATTTATAGCCGTCAAGGATTTTTTGCTAAAGAAACTTCCTGGTAGGATCTGTGGCATGACTACAGATTCGAGAGGCAACAGAGGCTTTGTACTTACGTTTCAGGCGCGGGAGCAGCATATCAGAAGGGAGAGAGCCACAAGCAACATAACCACCAATCAGGCTCTAATGGCGCTGGCTGCAACAATATATCTGGCACTCATGGGTAGGAGCGGCTTGACAACAGTTGCAAAACTATCTTACACCAGAGCACACCAGTTGAATAGGAAACTGGAAAAAGCTGACTTTAGGAATTTGAACAGCAAGCCCTTCTACAATGAGTTTGTAGTGAAAGTTCCAGGGTCTGCAGAGGAGCTTGCATCAAGGCTGCTCAAAAAGGGAATACTGGGAGGAGTTAATCTCGGTGAAGATAATTTTTTGATTTGCTGCACTGAGATGAATTCTAAACAGGATATCGATGATTTCGTTTCTGCCGTAGCGGGTGATTGAAAAAGGATGAAAATAATATTTGAATATGAAGAAGAGAAAAATACGGGACATCTTCAGGAAGAAGGTGAAGAAGAAGAAGAAGATGTGTGCATTGAGCTGCCAAACGACATTAGCAGAAAAGAGCTGCTGCCCATCCCCAATGTGAACGAAGTAGATGTTGTCAGACATTACACAAACCTGTCAAGAATGAATTTTGGCGTTGATATTGGATTTTATCCACTTGGCTCATGCACCATGAAGTATAATCCAAAGGTAAATGAAGACGCTGCAAGAACAGAAGGGTTCAGCAACCTTCATCCTCTATCTCCTGAAGTGTGCACGCAAGGGTCGCTAAAATTGATGTGGGAGTTGAAAGAGTATCTGAAAGATATCTCTGGCATGGATGATTTCACTCTGCAGCCTTCTGCGGGGGCCCAGGGCGAACTCTTAGGAGTTATGATGGCAAAGGCCTACTTTAGGCACAAGGGAGAAAAAAGGACAAAAGCGATAATTCCGGACTCAGCCCACGGCACGAATCCTGCAACAGCTTCAATGTGCAAGCTAGAGACAATCACCGTCCCTTCTGATCCACGCGGCAACATAGACATAGACAGATACAGGGAGTCGCTTAGTCCTGAAGTGGCACTCGTTATGCTAACAAATCCAAATACTCTTGGACTCTTCGATGAAAACACTATCGAGATCAGTGACCTTGCACACAAGAATGGTATTTTGATGTACTGCGACGGTGCAAACATGAATGCACTCTTAGGAATTACTCGGCCAGGAGACCAAGGCTTTGACATGATCCATCTTAACCTGCACAAGACATTTTCAACTCCCCATGGCGGAGGCGGCCCTGGAGCAGGGGTGCTTGGTGTCAAATCATTTCTTTCAGAGTATTTGCCGGTACCCCAAGTGGTGAAGCGTGATAGTGGATATTCTCTTGACTATGATTGTAAAAAATCAGTTGGCAGAGTTAGATCATTTTACGGAAACTTTGGCATGCACGTGAGGGCATATTCGTACATCCATTCTTGGGGCACCAAGATAAGGAAGGTATCAGAGCATGCGATATTGAACGCCAATTACCTCCAAGCTCTTCTAAAGGATACTTTTGACCTTGCCTACGACCGCCGATGCGCCCATGAATTTGTTTTGTCCTCAAGGAGATTTGGTGAAAAAAGCGCCCTTAACATAGCAAAAAGGCT
>JAICPK010000086.1 GCA_025929855.1 Nitrososphaera sp. | reverse complement strand
TTTTAACTGGGTGCTGGCTGTAAAAAATTCTAGTAGTCGCCAATCATTAGTCTTTTGCGTCTCAGCAGCAACTCATCCTTTGCCAGACGGAACCCTATCAGCCCTATTAGCATAGTTATCGTCGTCAGTCCTGTCGCAGCGTACCATTCCATCATAGGACTCGAACCTCCATAGGAGCCAGCGACCTCGTGCTAATCCTCCATACAGAGTCCATTGCAGTCAGAGTAGGAACGGATTCCAGCACATCCCAGCCGATCGATCCATGCATTTTTTTCATTCGAGGTATATTAATAACAACTAGAATGATAACTCTTCTCAAATGTATTTTGTAACTATCAGATACACATCATAATAATTAGAACGTGCGAACAATATCATCAACGCTTTTGAGTAGTCAAACATGAATATGATAGCCCATAACCACATGTTACCAGAGGTAGGAAGTTATATCTTGTCAGTAGACGCATGGTTGTACACAAAAATAGACAAAAATAAATCGTATATTTTTAGTCTATTCTCTGTTACATTTCAAAATTTGGAAACGGCTCAGAGCTAGAAAGCAGTCATCATTACCATTTCCATAATAACAGCATCTCTTTTATTATATCAACCTACAGATAAACGTTAAGAACCCGGCTGGCAGGTTTACTCATACCAGTTGATAAAGAATTCTGACGTTGCCAAGGTTATGCGCGACCTTGGATTTCTCACAGAGATAACGGAAGAGGATCCTAATGTGCAATTTCGAGCTCGCGCCTACTATAGGGCTGCAGACACGATCGCAAGCCTCCCAGAAAATGTTACTGACATATACGACAAATATGGAGTGAACGGACTACTAGAGCTCCCATCGGTTGGTAAAGCAATCGCGTCGAAGATAGAAGAATACCTCAAGAGAGGCAAGATGCACCATCTTGAAGAACTAAAGGCAAAAGTGCCTATCGATATAGACGAGTTGTATGGCATAGAAGGCATAGGCCCAAAGACAATAAGGATGTTCTACGACAAGCTGCATATAAAGAACCTAGCTGATCTAGAAAAAGCCGCCACCGAAGGCAAATTGAAGACCTTGCCGGGCTTTACGGAGAAAAAAGAACTAGATATCTTTAAGCAGATTGAGTTTTTCAAGAGAGGCAAGGGCCGCCTTATAATAGGCGAGGTCTACCCGCTTGTAAAGCAGATCGAGGAGCGTCTTCAACATATTGCAGGCGTCAAAAATGCGGCTGCAGCTGGTTCGATTCGCCGCATGAAAGAGACTATTGGCGATATTGACTATCTAGTGGCAGCTAGCGACCCTGAGCGGGTGATAGATTTTTTTGTCAAAATGCCAGAGGTACAAGAGGTTCTTGGAAGGGGCCAGGCCAAGGCATTTGTCAAGCTTGCGAGCGGAATCGATGCTGACCTGCTAGTAGTGCCTGAAGAAAGCTGGGGGTCGGCTCTTCAGTATTTCACTGGAAGCAAGGAGCATTCTGTTCAATTGCGGAAGATAGCGATATCAAAAGGTCTTCGTCTGAATGAGTGGGGTGTTTTCAAAGGTGACAAGCGCATTGCAGGAACAACAGAAGAGGAAGTATACAAAATACTAGGCCTACAGTGGATCCCGCCAGAGGTACGAGAGAACGCCGGCGAGATAGAACTTGGAAGGCAAGGCAAGGTGCCTAAGCTGGTGGAGTATGGGAGCCTGAAAGGAGATCTGCAGGTACATAGCGAAAACAGTGACGGGACGGCAACTATAGAAGAGATGGCCCGCGGCGCCAAGGCATTTGGTCTTGATTATATTGCAATCACTGACCACACAAAGAGCCTGAAGCTCGCCGGTGGCCTTGAAGAACAGGAACTTTTGGAGCAGGCAGACAGGATATCGCAACTCAATGACAAGCTAAGAGAAGAATTCCGCATCCTCTCCTCAGCTGAGGTCAACATTATGAAGGATGGCTCGCTTGACATCCCAAATACTGTCCTTGACAAGCTTGATATCGTGGGCGCCGCAATACACTCGCATTTTAACCTGCCAATCGAGACGCAAACAGAGCGGCTGATAAAAGCTGCCAAAAACCCAAGTGTCGACATACTGTTCCATCCTACCGGCAGGCTCATAAACAAGCGTGCCGGCTACCCTGTCGACGTTGAAAAAGTGATTGAGGTTTCAAAGGACACCAACACAGTTCTTGAAATTGATGCACACTATGACAGACTCGACCTAAAAGATGAATACGTCAGAATGGCAGTAAGAAAGGGGGTCAAGTTGGTCATCGACTCTGATGCACACCATCCTATCCATTACTCTTTTCTTACATTTGGCGTAGCGCAGGCAAGGCGCGGCTGGGCAATACAATCAGATATCCTTAACACACTGCCGGCAGACAAGTTGCTCAATGCATTAAAGTAAATCATATATCACGCATGTAGAGATACTTTATCCCTGTGCGCACGACATTTGAACAGGATGACTTGAAAGCAAGGAAAATATTTCTAGGGGTCTTTTACTTTTGTGCCTTTGTTATGGCATCGGTAACGTTCTATGCCATCTATGTAAGCCTTGGAGAGTACCTGCAGACAGGCAGGGTCGTAATAGGCGAGGTGTTGGTAGAGACGGAGTTCCCGTTCAAAGGTCTGGCCAAGCTCACCACCTATTTGATGATAGTGTCTGTGGTTGGTTGGTACTGCGTGGTCAGGTTGGGTGGCGAAAAGGTAAAAGGTATTCCCCGATGGCTCAAATCTATCCTGCAGTTGATGGTGCTTGTATTTGCAGTCGTGGCTCTCTATGAATTTGTCTACAACTTTATCGTATGGAACTCACTGATGACGGCAGATGCAATAAGAGGAGAAGTAATGAGATTTGATGATCTTAATGTAGAATATCCAAACCCCGAAACTCCCTGGAACTTAGTATTTGCGACAAAGATGACGCTTGCTGCATTCTTGATCTCAGCCCACTGCTTTTATACAATTTCCAAGCCTGAAAAGAAGTCAGAATAGCCATTCTCTCGATATGGCTCTTTCAAGTCTTGATTTTCTCGAAGTTATGCTTAGGCGTTACTTCAAACTTGATCGAAGGTCAGCAGGGTTTAAAAAAATTTCTGCTTCATGCTGCAAAATCTTCTCAGTAATATTGTACTTAATCTATAGCATCAACAATCATTTATCGGCTCTCGCCTTAGCGAATCCCAAAAAGTGATTTTCCAAAGAAGTGTATTTACCGTTCTTGAGTTGTAGGTCTTATCAATATCTCATTTACATTTACGTGATTTGGAGCCTGTACTGCAAATACGATGGCATTTGCGATATCTTCTGCCTGCAGCGCCTCCATCTGCTTTGTCCTTTCAACATATTTTTCTAATGCCTTGTCAGTTATAGTGTTTATAAGTTCTGTCGCCACTACTCCTGGCTCAATACACGTAATCCGTATATTAGACCTCTGGCTGAACTCCTGTCTAAGACCTTCGCTGAATGCTGTAATGGCATGCTTTGTCGCACAGTAAACGCTCCCTGCAGGATAAACAATTCTTCCAGCTATAGAAGAAATATTGACTATGTGTCCCGAGTTTTTGTTCACCATATGTGTAATTACTGCAGCGGTGCAGTAAAGCACTCCTCTAATGTTGACATCGATCATTTTGTCCCACTCCTCAACCTTAAGACTCTTGAAAAAGCTAAGTGGCTGAAGACCAGCATTGTTAACAAGGATATCAACGGTGCCCCACTTTTTCATGACAGCATCAGCAAATGCGTCACATTCTGACTTTATCGTGACATCCAGGTTTTGAATGTAAACTTCTCCTCCATTTTTGATAATCTCACTTTGCAACGATTCTAGTCTGTCCATTCGTCTTGCGCCTGCTGCAACTTTTGCACCAGCCCTAGATAGGGCTAGAGCAGTAGCGTAGCCAATGCCGCTACTTGCTCCTGTAACTATTGCAATTTTATCCTTTATCATCTGCTATCATCGTTTATTCAGTTTTTTATATGTTGTAATATGCTTTTGCCAATAGGCGTCAAGTTTAAGTACAATGCTTATATTTTTAGAACTTGTGTGTTTATGAGCCTCGATGACAGCGACGAGCTGGCCTATCTTTGGACTAAGGTAAAGTTTATCCAAAAATACATGAGCAAACACAATTGCAGCTATGAAGTAGCCGAGCATGAATTTCACATTTGGATTGAAGGATTAATGGATAGCAGGATTGAGCGCGCAAACAAGATGCTAAATTCGCATTAGATGTTCTGCTGCGGCTGCTCAATCTTTTGCTTCCTTGCCATGAACAGCAATAGTACACCAAACATTCCAAGCACTATTGCCAGTCCCTGCGCGCCACCATTTGGAACTGCAAAAAGATAGGCGATCGCAAAAGCGATGCAAGTTACTGCTTGCAGAAGATAGGATTTAGCAGCATGCATCTTGGTCTTTTTTGCTACATATCCTATGGCGAAAAACACGGCTGCAGGATATATAGTAAGAAGAATGAACTGATCAATGTCAATGCCAAGATGAACCATCGACAATCACTGTCAGTCAATACTAAATAAGAATTTTTAGGATTTACTGATAGCAGTCG
>JAICPK010000109.1 GCA_025929855.1 Nitrososphaera sp. | reverse complement strand
GCTGGCAGTACCGACGAGGCTTATCTTGAGTTTCTCGACCGCTGTGAAAGTGGCGCAGGAATTGCATATGCTGACGACCTCAAACTCCTGATGCAGCAAGAAAAGATAATCCGACCTTCAGCAGAAATAGATGCTCTCATGTCTGCATCTAAAGCCACTGGTGACCCACTTCTTGAGCAGACGCTGCGCTCCCAGCAGGACTATATCGTCGACTTTCAAGCAATAGAGGAGCCTCCACCAGAGCTTGGATCTAGGATTGATGTTGGGCTAGTAGACGAAGCCATAATAGAGGTCTTGAAAGCAAAAAAGATCAACCACCTTTACAAATTTCAAGAGGAAGCCATCAAGGAAGTCCTTCAGGGAAAAGATGTAGTGATTACCGCACCTACCGCATCAGGTAAAACGGAGGCTTTTTGCATCCCAGTGCTGCAACAAGTTGCGGCAAAACAACTGTTACGCTTTGGCTCACTTCGCAGTGGAGAAGGAACAGTATCTGCAATTCTTGTTTATCCAACAAAGGCACTATCACGCGATCAACTGCCCAAAGTAGAAGAGCTGGCAAAGCCACTTAGTCTAAATGTTGCAGTACTCGACGGCGACACATCGGAAAAGGAGCGCAGAACGGTAATAGAGTCCCCGCCAGATGTCATTATCACCAATTTTGACGCTCTGCACTACCACATGATGCATAAAACGAAATTCTCACGCATAGTCATGACTGCCAAATTTCTAGTAGCCGATGAGGCACATGTATACACAGGCATCTTTGGGGCTAATGTACACCACATCATTGCAAGGCTTGAAAGGCTGACAGGAAACAGACTTCAGATCATTGCTGCATCTGCTACATTGCCAAATGCTGCACAATTTTGCCAGACACTCTTTGGCAGGCAAATGCAAGTGATAAACGGTAGGGGCAGACCGGGCAGGATAAACCTTGCGATAATATTTCCTTCGCTTAGATCTTATAGGTCATTGATGCTGGACCTACTTAGGCAGACCACAAATAGAAAGCACAAGACTATTGTGTTTGCCAGCTCGCATCTAAGCTCCGAGCTCATGGCCTTCTATGGAGCGCGGCAGGGAATTAACATCAGAGTTCATCGTGCGGGCCTATCGTCAGCTCTCAGAAAAGAAATAGAACAAGAGTTCAAGGTGGGACGGCTCATGGCAATATCCGCCACGCCTACACTGGAATTGGGAATCGACATTGGGAGTGTTGACGCGATAATTTCCAATATTGTGCCTATTAACCGGCTTTTTCAGCGAGTCGGTCGCGCAGCAAGGCGGGGTCAGCAGGGATATGCATTTCTTGCACTTGGCAATGATCCAATAAGCCAGTATTACAAGATGCACCCAGCAGACTATATGGATGATCACGAATTAGCATACACTGATCCGTCAAATCCGTTCGTGCTAGAGTACCAAGTACTAGCAATGACCTGCGACAAGCCCTTGTTGATAGCAGAATCAAAGAAGATGTGGCCCGTACTTCAAAAGCTTATCTCAAAGGGCATTGTCAAATTAGTCAGAGATAGATTTGTGCCTGACCTAAAGGCCGCATTGAAGGTACTGGATGAGTACAGCATTCGCGGCATTGGAAGCACGGTCGACATCAAGTTTAACAATAAGATTGTAGGCGATCGGGCATTGCCACAGGCGCTTGAAGAACTCCACCAACATGCAGTATACTTTCTTGGAGGTCGACGGTATAAAGTGCAAGAGCTCCATTTCGAGCCAAATAGCCAACCCTATGCTGAGCTTTCACCTATTCCATCAGACTATCCTTATTACACCAAGGCTTTGACGGACGATTGGCCCTCTATTTTAGAAGTATATGAAAAGAAAGTAGTTTTCGGAGTCGAAGTAGCATACTGTGCGCTCAAGATCCAAAAGAGAGTACACGGCTACGCCAACATTGAAATTGGTCAGGAGGTAGCACAAGGAAAAAAAGTGATGTTCGACAAGCCTCTAGAATATGAATTCCTTACAAAAGGAGTTGTGTTTAGAGCACCAAGACCATCATACATCTTGCAAAAAGTGGAAGACGAGCAGTACGTAGAAATGAGTGCCTTTCACGCCTCAGAGCACGTCATAATAGAGGGGAGCGCTATGATAACTGGTGGTGCATCGCAGGACCTAGGCGGTATTTCGCTTGGCTCTTCAGGATTAATAGTGGTCTATGACGGTAGCATCGGTGGCAATGGCGCAAGTAGGATATTATATGATAGACTGGACAATGCTTTTGGACGCTCGCTCCGCATATTATCTGAATGCTCATGTGTAAGCGAAAGTGGCTGTCCTCGTTGCACCTATTCCTATCGGTGCGGTAACAACAACGAGTTTTTGCACAAGCCGGCCGCAATTGAAGTAATGAATAGGATAGTGGAGGGCGAAAAAACTAAAATAGGCGAAAAGATCTGGGGGGATAGAGCACTTGTCTAATGGGATAAAGTTTAAGAGTAGTTTTAGATGGCTTTAAATAAAATTGGAAGAAGTCGTCAGTACTGCTGCTGCTACGGGACGTGTAAAGTGGCAGACACTTGAGCATAGGGGCGTTGCCTTCCCCCCTGAATATCAGCCAAGGGGTATCACAGTCACTATCAGGGGAGAAAAACTGGCGCTCAACAGAGATCAGGAAGAGATTGTTTATGCATGGGCCAAGAAGAAGGACACACATTACGTCCAAGATCCTACCTTTCAGCAAAATTTCCTGAGCGACCTCCAAAAGCTCCTGCCTGAGAGTTATAACAACATCACAATAAAGGACATAGATTTTTCCACAGCTTATAGGCTTGCAGACGAAGAAAAAGAGATGAAGGAACAAGAAAAGGAGAGATACAAGACCCTTTCAAAGGAGCAAAAGAAAAGTATCTCCCAGACCAAAAAGGCGGAGCGAGAAAGGCTCAAGACCATTTATGGTAAGGCACTAGTCGATGGCATAGAAGTAGACATCGCAAATTGGCTAGTCGAGCCACCAGGTTTGTTCATGGGCCGCGGGCAGCACCCGATGAGAGGCCGATGGAAGCCACGAGTAAGGCCACAGGATATTACACTAAACTTGGGCGAAAACGCGCCAGTGCCTGAGGGTAACTGGAAGGCCATCATCCATGATCATTCATCGACATGGCTTTCTACTTGGATAGAAGGCCTGACTGGTAAGCGCAAGTATGTGTGGCTACACGACTCGGCAGCGCTTCGCCAAGAAAATGATAAAGCGAAATATGACAAGGCAAAAAAGCTTGCCGAGCGTGAGGGCAAAGTGCATAGGGAAGTGATACGCAGGATGATGAAGGGAGATGGCAAGGTAGCCACTGTTGCGTATCTGATACTAAAGCTTGCTATGAGAGTTGGCGATGAAAAGGATCCTGAAGAGGCTGACACGGTTGGCGCAAGTACACTTAGAGTAGAGCATATTGAGTTCCCTCAGGTAAATGACAGGCAGATCATTGAATTCAATTTTTTGGGCAAAGACAGTGTCCCATGGCAGAAGAGGCTCGAAGTAGATTCCGAAGATACAAGGGCACTATACAAGAACCTGAAAAAATTTATGCAAGGCAAAAAGCCAGGCGACCCAATATTTGACGGTATCAATTCTCGTAAAGTAAATGCCTTCTTGCAGCAGATAATGCCAGGGCTTACCGCCAAGGTGTTCAGAACTTGTATTGCAACAAGGGTGGTGCAACGGCAGCTGTCAAATGCAAAAGTCTACAAGAACTCTCTAGAAGCACAGAAAATTTATGCGGCCAAGAAGGCCAACCTTGAAGCTGCAATCACGTGCAACCACAAAAAAGGAATCGACCCAAAGAACCCTGCAGCTAGAAAAGCG
>JAICPK010000156.1 GCA_025929855.1 Nitrososphaera sp. | reverse complement strand
TTTTTTCTGGCACTGCTACCTGTTCGGCATAGCCTCCATTATAGTCACTAAAGCCTCCAATGATTGCAAACTGGTTGCAGAGGTTCTCACGCTTGTTATTGCTATTATTATTATTATTATTATTACTGCTACTTGTACAGTACTGGCACTTGCCGCAGGAAACACCGGGGTAAATCATTACTCTTTGGCCCTTGATAGCAGGAGTAGTTCCAACAATATCGCATCCACAGATATGGGGCAGCCTTATCTTTTTACCTGCCGCTGTTCCTATTCCCTGCCGGGTCCAGATGTCGAGGTGATTTATGGCGCAGTATTTGATATCAATGAGGACTTCATCCCTACCTGCAACAGGATCCGGAAAATCTTCATGGTACTGCAGTACATCTACAGGCCCATGTTCAAAAAAGGCAACGGCTTTCATACTATCTTGCAGTT
Source organism: Nitrososphaera sp. (assembly GCA_025929855.1). GTDB lineage: Archaea > Thermoproteota > Nitrososphaeria > Nitrososphaerales > Nitrososphaeraceae > Nitrososphaera. Next base: position 1,853 of record JAICPK010000156.1, on the reverse strand, counting down.
AGGTTGTGCATTGCCTTGAGGTCTTGTCCAAACTGCTCCAGCTCCGATGGCACAGGTATGTCTATTGGGTCTTTAAGCGAGAGTGGTTTTCCTGTTTCTTTTGAGATCGTCTCTTTCTTTTTGTTCCACACCATAGAATTAAAGTCGATTATAGCCTTGGTATATTTTGTCATTTCAACATCTTCTTCTAATTCTTTCAGTTCTTCTTCTTCTTCTTTTCTGAACATTGCTTGTCTGTGGATAGTGGTTTCACTTGAGTACATCTTTGTCCAAAGCTCCTCTACGATAAATGGTATGACTGGGGCGATTAGTAACAAGATTGTAGAAAAGCATCGGTGTAATGTATAGAGTGCAGACCTTTTACCCCGCTCCTCATCATCATTATCATCATTTTTATTGTTGCCGTCGTTGGTATTTGCGATATATGCACGCCCTTTGACCATTTCAATATAATGGGCAGCAAAGAGATGCCACGTAAAGTCTCTAATCGCGTTAGCTGGAACGAAAAAGTTGTACTCGCTGTAGCCGCGCCTGCACTCTTTTACAACCCGTGCAAGCTCTGCCAGTATCCACCTGTCTGATGGCTCTAGATATGGTGGAACCTGTCTTTCACCTATTACTTCAAATGACGACAGAAACCGCCCGACATTCCACAGCTTTGAGAGAAATTTTTGTGCGCCTGCAATCCTCTGCTCTGAGCAGCGAAAGTCATAGCCAAGGTTGGCCTCGCTTGCTGACCAGAAGCGAAATGTGTCAGCTCCGTACTTTTGTATCACAGGAAAAGGATCAATAACATTTCCTTTGCTCTTGCTCATCTTTTCCCCTTTTTCATCAACGCCATAACCCATTATCCATGCCTCGTGCCAAGGCATCTTACCTGTCAACTGAACGCATCGCAACATACTGTAATGAAGCCAGGTGCGGATGATGTCCTTTGCCTGTGGGCGAATCGCAGTTGGGTAAGCATAATCAAACATCTTCTTCTTGTCCTTATCAAACTTGGTCACATAAAGCGGGCTAATGCTTGAATCCATCCATGTGTCAAATGTTCTATCTTCACCGGTGAATCCAGAACCTACATTACCGCACTTTACGCATTTTTCAAAAGGTGGTTTATCCTTCCAAGGCCGGTAGTATTTGCCATCAGAGGGAGGCAGGTTTGGAGCCTTACAGGTATTGCAATACCAAATCGGGATTTCAGTTCCATAGAACCTGCGCCTCGACACCGGCCAGTCGATATTGATTGAGTCAAGCCACTTGAGCAAGATCTGGCGGTGCATGTCGGGGTGAAATTTCAATTTAAATGCAAGCTCCTTTAATTGTGGTACAAATTCAATCTGCTTTACGTAATAGTCATGCAATGGAATGATCTCTATTGGAGTCTTGCTTCGCTCACAAAGAGGAGTCCTGTGCGTGATGCTTTCTTCCTTTTCCATCAAGCTGGCATTCTTCAAGCCTTCTATAATCTTGGTTCTTGCTTGATTTACACGAAGACCAGCATACTGTTGCCCTGCCGCTTCTGTTGTAAATCCATTCTCGTTTAGTGCAACTATTTCCTTAAGGCCCAACTCGCGGAAGAGCTGAACATCATTCTGGTCTCCATAGCTGCACACCATAACAGCGCCGGAGCCAAATTCCGGCTTGGCTGAATGATGCGGCACTATTGAGACTTCTCTATTAAACAATGGCAAAATAGCACGTGAACCGTGTAGGTGCTTGTAGCGATCATCTTCTGGGTTTACTATGACTGCCTGGCATGCAAAGAGCAGCTCCGGCCTTGTTGAGGCAACAATAATGAGTGTATCGTCTGTATTATCATTATTCTTCTTCTTCTCCTTCTCCTCCCTCTCCTT
>JAICPK010000136.1 GCA_025929855.1 Nitrososphaera sp. | reverse complement strand
TCCCTGCTCTGTGTTAGGATCTATCCATTCGTAGAATGCATGCGGTTGAGGGTCCCCTGCTTGCGACGTAAAGGCAGACATCATGGTATCGCAATCCTCAATTCTATCGAATCTTGCTCTTGCTAGCATCTCTACTGCTGCTATCCAAGGCCAGCAAGTCTGATTGTGATATTCAAACGGTTTGAGTGTCCAAGGGCCTGTTTCCTCCAAAAAGCCTTCTGTGACCAGAGGCCATTTTCTCATCCACATTCTGCTCTTTATGGCTTCAAGGGTGCTTGATGCTCTGTGAGCAAGTCTGGAGTCAAGAGGTTTGGGTGGCTGTTGATTGGCAAGGGCTTCTTTTTGCAACATCCTCAAACTGTTTTGCTCTGTGTCGGCAGTCATCGCTGCCAAATAGAACGATGTGTCTTCGGTAAGCGTTTCACGATAGTCGCCCTTAAGCGTTTCTTGCTTATTCATGTAGCAACCATCCTTCTGTGACCACATTTTCTGCTCCACGGAGTCCATCGCCTTGTCTCTTAGCTGCCTCATTCTATTTGCTTCAGCATCCTGGCCTATGTTTGATAGCAGAATAGAAAGATCATTTAGAGCGATTATCCAGCATGCCTGGCTGTATACGATCTTGCCTGCTCTTACTGCTGTATCCATCCAGTCTTCGTTATGCTTTTGCTCTAGTAAGCCATCGCCGTCGATGTCCCTCTTAGAAAGGTAGTCGACGGCTTTAATCATACGAGGAACTGTATAATTTGTAACCTTTCGAGGATCTGTCACTCCAATTTTTGCAAGCAGACCGGAAACATAATCTGCGGAATCTTGCGAAGCTACGACTTTTCCTTTTTGTGAATCCTTGGATGAATACATGTCCCTATGTCTTAGTGACCAATTGCCCAAGATCCAAGATGTTGTCGAAATCATAAGAGCGGTAGAATCAATGTCCGGATTTTTCCCATAGACTTCAGAGAAACCAACTTGGTATATTGTAGAGGGAAGTGCACCTTCAAATTCCTTTTCCTTTTCGCTGTCTGCCACTTCGGCTGTAAAATTCATTTCAGGTGAGCCTCTGCCATAGACTACCTTTTCTCTGCCTGGCGTTATCTGATGAGACCATATTTGAGCAAGATGCATTAGCGTGCCATCGACATTGCCAGACAGAAACCAGTCCCGCAGGATGTATGAAGCATCTCTACCCCATACGGCTTGATAATAACCCCCTGGATTGACACCTTGCAAGGCATGCGCTTGTGTTTTCTCAAGGAAAGCTTTTGACTTAGAGATAATCGGTTTCCATGTTCTAGGTATCTCTTCAAATGTCACGATAAAACGTGGTAATATCGTTTATGTAGCTTTTATGGATTACTCTGCTCAAATTCTTATTAGAGATATCGTCGAAGAAATCTAAAGAAAGATGACGTCCACCAATACAGATTCATCAGGTAATCGTTCAAAGCTGAAATGCTCCATTTGCGGAAAGGAGTTTGAAAACCTCGGTGATATGCAAAGGCATACCACTGTAGAGCATATCCAAAAAGGAGAACTTCCATCATGATCTAAAGATGCGTGAGAAGGAGAAGGAAGAAGAACAACAATAACAAGAAGACCCTTCTCTAATCTTATTGTAGAAGTGCAACAGTAGAAGATTTTTGATTTCCTCTTAGCGACTTATTTGTATTTCCAAGTTTTGGAATAGGCTTTTTGAGAGTTATTTCAGTTGCATTGAAGCCCAACACAAGAGACTTTAGAATTGTTACATGAACTCTATATCTCCTGCTGATTCAAAATGAAATCCATTCTGCGGATTCAAGTAACGCAAATGGTACATAGGACTATGAGAGTAACCAAATTAGCGTCCCTATTGCTATTAGGATTACATTGTTAACTGCTTCAGTTCTTTCCTGAACTTCTACCAGTTGATCGTATCTCTGCAACTTATCCCTCATCTGTTTGAGTGCATGCTGTGCAAATGCAAGGCAGCTATGATCTTCACTCGTAATATCATGTTGGTACTCTAACTCCCACTTGCGCTCATTCAAATACTTGTATACTTGCGGAGAGTTTGGTTTTACCCCGTGAAGTTTAACAGGTAAGTCATACTCAAGATTCTTCCCTAATAGTATCACCTCGACACGATCTTCTATTAAGCGCCATTCTGATGTCTGTCTATCCTTTGCAAGCAAGTGAAGGGTTGATACCCAAGACGACAAGAAGGCGTTCATGTCTGTTGTTACAGCGTCTAGCGCGGCGGAAACAATCTGTCGTGCCATGCCAACAGAAATGAAAAAAGCAGCTATTACTACCAGAACGTTTTGGTTCCATTGTATCATAAGCACCAGCAAAAAAGCTAAAGCCCCAAATGAAACGCCTATTGCTGCTGCAGAAATTAGAACATCCTGTATCTGTTGTTTGACCAGCTTAATATCATAGTCTACATGCGATGATGGTTTGCCGATGCGACGAAGTGAGATGTAAACAGTATTGACAAGTAGCAAGACTGCAAGATGACTGAGCATCTTTCGTAAAATGTATACCGTCATCGCACGTCAATCACTCTAACAGTTATGATACACTGATGACTAGTAAGAGTTGCCTTTACAAGAGCGTTTGTGTTACCAGAACCATTGACCGACAAGGTCAATTTCGATGGAACCTAGTTTTCATTGATTGATCGTCAAGATGGCAGCAGAGCTATTCTTGAGTATCATCAGTCGGAACCAGCAGAGATACCTCAGAAGATGATGATGGACTTCTTTATGAATTTGTATTAAATAGCGACGCAGCTCAATATCTAAGATAACTCGCAAAATATAGCAAGGCCGGTGGCTGTTGTAAGAAATATCGTTGAAGATGTTGTCCTTGCTGGTGTAAGGATTGTAAGCCTTTTTGTTGTAGTAGCCTATTTTTTATTCCTTTTTATGCTTTTGATGGCAATTTCTGATGAGAATGTTCGATCATGCCTTTTAAAGTGTGTTCTCAAACTTAGCTGGATCTTGAATAATAACCATCTTCTCATCAATGCGATAGAGGCTTCTTCAACTTCATTCCTGTTGTGTAAAAAATTGACAT
>JAICPK010000139.1 GCA_025929855.1 Nitrososphaera sp. | reverse complement strand
TGGTTTTCAGTAAAGTTGGGATGGAGTGCCAATCCTAATAGCCCTGATTCGCCATTCTGCATAACATTGATGTAGGCTACAGGATCTGAGAGAAGACTGCCATTCTTGTCTATGGCCATTATCCTGCCTGTCCTTTCTGTGAAAAAGAGCCTGCCATCCTCGGCGATATCAATTGCCCAAGGCACGTCAAGGTTCTGGGCAAGCACCTGAACGCCAGAGCGAGTATTGTTGTTGTTGCCACCGCTCTGTCCTGGCTCAGGTATGGGAAGTGTAGTCTGCGAAGGCGTGAAAAAAACAGTCGCGACTGCAGCCACGGTTACAGCAGATATTGCAACAATTGCCAGCCGCCGCTCTTTATCCATCGTCCTAGTTAAAATGGAGAGGATTATAATTATACTGCCTGCAGATGTGTAAGGTTTAAAATAACAAGCGTCGAGATGTTCTATTGAATGAAAGTATCAGAAATAATGGTGACAGACGTCGTTACTCTTACCTCTGAGGACACAATTGCAAAAGCATTACACCTTATGGCAGATAGATCAATTAATCAGATACCCGTTGTAGATGAAAGCGGCAAATACCTCGGTATGATATCTGCTAAGCAGTTCATAAGTTCTACTGCACAACCTTCTTCAAAATTGAGAGGTTACATCATCAAGACATCGGCATTGAGTAGAGACGACGACATTGAAAAAGCTGCCCAGCTTATAATTGGGAGTGGAAATCGCGCCATGCCAGTGGTAGAAGATGGCGGCGGGCTTGTAGGTATTGTCAGTGAAACAGATCTTGTGTCGACTGCAGACTTTGGACATGCTATTGTAGATGAAGTCATGTCTGGCGCGATAGTAATAGAAGAGAATACCTCACTTGCTGATGCGATCTCTAAAATGAGAAGGTACAACATTTCACGGTTGCCAGTAATAAATACAAAAGGAATCCTTCATGGGACACTGAATATGCTTGACATAGCTAAGATAATTGCGACTCCACGTGAACGCACAAGCAAGTCTGCCGCAATCTCTGGTGGAACTGCGGGCATCAAAGATGTCAAGGTAAAAGATATCGCAAGAAGAGCCGTTTCAGTAGAACGGGGCACGAAGCTTAATGTCATGGTCGACAACTTTAGACGCAATGAAGAGGCGATTGTGGTTGGAGATGGAAGGCCAATGGGCATAGTCACGGCAAAGGATGCGCTTGAGCTTGTCTTACCCAAGAAGAACAATGAGCCTATCATCCACATGGCACATCTCGAAGATGGACAAGACAGGATCGAAATTCAAGAGCAGCTTACACGCTTTTTACAGAAGATTCAAGGCAAGCTTGGCGATGTAAGATCTATAGTAGTGTATGCAGACAAACACAAGACGCGCAAATATTCACTTCGGACCAGGCTTATCACGTCAAATGGTGTGATAGATGCAAAGGCCGTAGGCTATGATCCAATCAGTGCGTCAAAGGAGCTCATAGCACGTCTTGACCGCAGGATTAAGTCAGAGCATAGTCAGAGAGTACAGAATCGACAGCGTCGCGAATCCGTAAGAAAAATAGGATGATGATAACAATAGCAACAACATAATGGCGCGGATGAGGAGATTCGAACTCCTGATCGCCCGAGGGCGAATCGGCTTACTGGCGCTTGTCATCTCAAGGCCGACGCATTATTATGTTCTCTAGAAAGAAGACCACTCTGCCACATCCGCGCTACCAGTTTCTTTTAAGGTCCTACTATTATATGTTAATTACAGGCTAGAAGCACTTTTTCTACTCTGAATATTTCCTTGAAGAGTATTGGGCAATTTCGGCACACTTATAAATAATATTTCGAAAAATATGTCTCAAAGTGCCATATATTCTGTATTTCCTTTATTATTCCTTAATAAGGGTCATATAAAAATCAACTAACACTAACACGATAGGAGCATAATATCATATTACACAACTTTGAGTCGAGGTCATTATACGACCAAGCCCTATTTACAACAGGATTTGCTTTCATTAGCAAACGTGGGAACTCCTTAAATACTAAAGGATGACGCCTAAGTCCATTTCTTAAATAAAATGAAAAGGACCAGAAGGTCTGGTCACAAGCCCTGATCTAAGATATGCAATAAACAGAAGCGGCAGATCTACAGTAAACGATCATGCGATTGGTTGTGCTTAAAGCTTGAACTATTGACTCTTTGTAGGAGCAGGATATAGCTATCTTTCTCGAGTTACCCCAGATAGATATGTTACTTTTGACAACAACAATATCACTCTTCACGTTAATTCATCGAACGATTGAGTTCATGTAGGATTATGATTGACGCTTTCTGGTAGAGCGACATATCGATCTAGCTGAAGGAACTCAGAAAAATGGGAAGAGATAAAGAGATTAAATCGACTTAGGTTGGATGCAGCTAAAAATTGAGATGATTTCAAGATGGCAAAAAAGGAAGAAAATACATCTTTTTAATAATAATCATCCAACAGTAACAGTCGACTGTGCTTCTTCTTTATGAGCATTGCCTTCTTCACTATATGCTAGTTTATAATCCTGAAACATTGCCTGTTTAATAATGTCTGCTAGGTTTTCAAGTTCTTCTTTATTCTCAAAGTTCCTTCTTTTGTTTTGGCTCTATCCCAAGCGAGTCAAGTTCATTATGCCAATAGCCATTCTTGGCTTGCCGTTGCTGTTGTTGTTGTTCTTCTGCTTCTTTCTTGGATAGTATTGCCACGATAATGCGTCACTATGGCTGTAGCTTATGCACTAGATGCCATTTAACAAATACACAACGGAATACTGGCTTTGATGTTCTTTCTCCATATTCTAGGGATCTAAAAAAGGAAAAGAAGAGTAACAGCAGCAACAGTGATGGAATTTTTGCT
>JAICPK010000160.1 GCA_025929855.1 Nitrososphaera sp. | reverse complement strand
CTTGGACCATGCGCCAGTACAGTGGCTTTGGTAGTGCAGAAGAAACAAACAAGCGCTTCAAGTTCTTGCTAGACCATGGTCAGACAGGTCTTTCACTTGCATTTGACCTTCCTACTCAAACTGGCAGGGATTCAGATGATCCACAGGCAGAGGGTGAGATTGGGAGGACAGGTGTGTCCATCAGTTCGATAAAAGATATGATGACCTGTTTTGACGGCATACCACTTGACAAGGTTAGCACTTCGATGACTATCAACTCAACTGCATCTACGCTTTTGTCACTTTACATCACTGTTGCCGAGAAGCAGGGGGTGTCGCCAGACCAGTTGCGTGGCACGACTCAGAACGATATTTTGAAGGAATATATCGCACGAAATACCTACATTTATCCGCCCAAGCCATCGATGCGCCTTATAGGAGACATGATCGAATATTGCTCCAAAAAAGTCCCCCAGTGGTACCCGATCAGCATTTCTGGCTATCACATGAGAGAAGCCGGCTGTAACGCTGTGCAAGAGCTGGCCTTCACCTTTGCAAACGCAATTGAATACATCAACACTTGCACAAGTAGAGCAGGACTAAATGTTGATGACTTTGCTCCACGACTTTCATTCTTTTTCTGCTGCACTATGGAATTCTGTGAGGAAATTGCCAAGTTCAGAGCGGCTCGGCGGATCTACTCCAAAATAATGAAGGAGAAGTTTCATGCAACAAATCCTAAATCGCAGCACCTCCGCTTCCACGTTCAGACATCTGGCGAATCACTGACTGCCCAGCAAGTTGACAATAACATTGTCAGGGTCGCGACGGAAGCACTTGCGGCAGTACTTGGTGGATGCCAATCGTTGCATACCAATTCGCGTGATGAAGCGCTTGCACTTCCAACTGAAGAATCAGTCAAGATCGCACTCAGAACTCAGCAGATAATTGCTACTGAGACAGGCGTTAGCAAAACTGTGGATCCGATGGGTGGCTCATACTACATTGAATACCTTACAGCCAAGATAGAGGAAGAGGTTAATGATTATCTCAAAAAAATAGAAAGGATGGGCGGTGCACTGGTCGCTGTCGAGAAGGGTTTCTTCCAAGAAGAGATCAGGAATAACGCATATCAATTAAAGAAAGAAATTGACGAAAACAAGCGTATTATCGTAGGCGTCAATAAATATCAAGACGAGCAGGATGTTGAGCCGAAGATCAACAGGATAGATCCATTGCTGGAGCAAAAACAATTAGCAAATGTCAAAGAATTCAAGAGCAACCGCGACAAGTCAAAGGTTGACCAAGCGCTATCACAACTGCAAAAGGCAGCTGAAAAAGATGACAATAACTTAATGCCTCATATCATCAATGCAGTTAAGAGTTACACTACGCTTGGCGAAATTAGCAGTACTTTACAAACTGTGTTTGGAAGATACGAACCCAAGATATCTTTCTAGCGTGTAAGAAGAACTATAGAGAGAGAAAGAAAGAACCTAGCTGGTGATAGATTACACGGTAATACTGAATCGAGGTTCTGACTTACTTCAGGCATTAGATTAAATAAACTCTCAGTGGCTCTCTCTACTACTAAATGAGAGTCGACCATATAGCTATTGCAGTTAATAACGTGCAGCAGGCACTAACTGACTATCAAAAAATACTCAATGTTGACGAGCTAAAAATAGAGGAAGTGCCGAATGAAAAGGTCAGGGTCGCGATGTTAACGCTCGAAGATACGAGAATAGAATTAATGGAACCAATGACTCCTGACAGTCCAATTTCAAAATTCCTGCAAGAACGTGGTGAAGGCATACACCATATAGCAATCACTGCTGACAACATTGAAAAGGATGTTGCAAGGGCATCTGATAAGGGTATGAAAATGCTTGGCGGATTGCGCACAGGCTCGTATGGCCGCAAGATCACATTTATACATCCCAAATCACTTCACGGTGTCCTGACAGAGTTCTGTGAAGCGCCACCCG
>JAICPK010000017.1 GCA_025929855.1 Nitrososphaera sp. | reverse complement strand
TACCAGCTCCTTTCATTACATTAATGATTGCAGTAGGCATGTACATTCTGAATGATCTTGTTGATGCAGATCTTGACAAGACCAGCTTGAAGAACAGGCCAATACCTTCTGGCCGGGTTTCAAAGAAACAGGCATGGGCTTTCATTTTGCTGACAAATGGAGCGGCTCTTGGAATATTGATAAGTACATTTGCTATAGATAGTATCATCTTTGTGATACCGATGATGCTCATTGGGATACTGTACTCTACGCCTAAAAAAATTGCGCTTATGAATCGGTTCGTGATCAAGAATGTCGCTATCGCATTATTTTATATGCTATGTAGTATGCTTGGCATCACCTGGAGCTATGGTATAGAGCTCGCAATCAACAATCCAATTGTAGCAATTCACACTATTACAATGTCAGGTATCATGATATTTGTCGGCTCAACAGTCAACGATTTGGGAGATATTAAAGGAGACAAGGCAGCAGGCAGACGCACAATTCCAATTGTCCTAGGTCGCGAAAATACCATCAAGATGTTGATTATCCTATTGGTGAGCATGCCGACAATATCTTGGATGCTTTATGCGATATTTGTTGAGCACGATAGCATAAGCACGATAATGACTCCTATTGCAGTTACTATCGTGGCATCGCTTGCACTACTCAGAATGATCAAGATATGGAAGGTGTTTGAAGATATCAAATTAATGCGCGAGCAACACAAAAAATGGTTCCCACTTCATATGGTACTGCAATCAGGCATGATAGTCGGATCCTCCTTGCCTCTATGATTAGAAATGCATATAACGCAAATATAACGTGAATATAAGATAGGTAAAATACATTTAACATAGCCTTTATATATAAGTGTAGAAGTATCCCCTGAAATGGCAATTATTTTCCTAAATCCGCATCCAGAAGGAAAATAAGCTATAATAACCAGTCTGGCCTTCCTCTAAAGATGAGTGCGAGCTATTGGCTAAATCTCATACATCAGCAGCAACAGTTCTAAGAACCATTGCTGATGATAAATCAATTGAATTATTTACAACTGTTGCCCTCGAGACGATTGATAGTAAGAACCTTAAGAAGAGAACGAAGCTTACCCGCAAGCAGTACTATTCGAGGCTATCGAGGATGACAAGTGCTGGACTTGTAAGGCGAAAGAATGGGAAGTATATTCTCACTACCTTTGGCAGGATTGTCTATGACTCCAAGGTAACAATAGAGAATGCACTCAACAACTATTGGAAGCTCAGGGCAATTGACTCGCTTGAAACTTCCAATGAAGTTCCAAAGGAGGAGCAACAGAAGCTCATTGAGACACTCCTTGAGAATGAAAAAATAAAGGCAATCCTTGAAAAAGGATTGCCTACTGAGAGTACTTTGAAGACAGTCACCGGCAGATGAGTTTGCTGATGTGAAAATGCATCACATGCCTTCGCAACTTCTATTAACATAGCTCACAAATTAAAAAAGATGGATTGGATTACGTACATTAGAATATATGCCTTAGCACAATGACGTGTAAAAATACTACCTTATGAACACTCATCATCCTCTTCTTTCGATTTTCTTGAGGTATTTGTGAATAGATGACCCGTATTGGAGTGCCTTCTTCGGCTTCATTGCGGACTCTTCGGGCACGCCTAGTGCAAGAGCCGCCTCTCGTAGAATGTGCTTTCTTATCATGTCATCAGGTCCTTTGATCTTTTGGTTGATAGGAATAGTCTTGGCAAATTGGATGAACTTAGAAGAAAGAAACGGTTGCTGGACTTGTATTCCTAATTGGGTTGTCACAGTTTTGATTTCATCTAAGAGAGCAAATTCATTGGCTAGGCTCGCTTCCATTAACCTGTTTATCTCCGTCTCTCCATTACAATAGACTTTACGATATCTGTCATAGCCACAGAATAGCTCATCGCATCCGTTGGCACTCAAAACTACGTTTAGGTCATTCTGCTTTGCAAGACTAGAGATATAAAAATAGGCCACGCAGTTTTCAATGTGAGAACTATTTGAACACCTTATTGCCCACCGTATATACTGCAGTTTTTCCTGAAAGTCACTATAATCAATCTCGTATACCTTATGGTCCATGTGCATTTTCGATGCCGTACTTTTTGAGAAGTCGATATCATGAGACTTGGGGAAACCGATGGTTACAAGCGTAACTTGCTTCCTGAGATGATTACACAACATTGCGAGAAGAGAGCTATCTACTCCACCTGAGAAAGCGACCCCTACTCTAGGGATTTCTGATATATTCTCAGATACTGCATCATGGAGAGCTTGTGTTAAGGCAATCAATAGCCTTTAGATACCCTTTATGCCCAGATAAATGCACAGCCAGGCAGGAGCGAAATACGATTTATATATGTATTCCAGACCAAATTCTGTTGAATAGGAATAGAAAAAATGACAAAAGAGAGGATCGTTCTCAACAGCGATCTTAGGTATGTAGACAGAGGCAACTTGCTCCGGAGTAGATCAGAATTATCTGTTGCAAAAATGTTGTCGTTTCTTACTCAGAAATACGAATATGATGTCAATGTAAGAATGCCAGACGGCCAGTCTTTGAAAATTGATTTCAAAATAAGAGGCAACAAGTACATTGAAGTTGTAGATTCTGAAGAGGATGCTATCAAGTTCAAGAATATACGTGAGAAGTTTCCAACGCTTGATATAATTGCTGTAGGCAACTCAAAATATGTGAGCAGAATAAACGAAATAGACTCACTTTTCTTTTTTGATAATGGTGATCATATGCAGACTGGCTCAATCTTTATTGAGGATCCAACGCTTGCATTTGATTATGCCCACATCCTGCCGCTGGTAGAGAAATGCTCTGTTCTCCATGGCCACACATCTACTGTAATGGTTGAGATAATTGGCAGCATGAAGAATAACTTAGTGGTTGACTTTGGAGAAGCAAAGAGAATAATCAAAGAGACACTCAATGCAATAGATCACAAGTTCTTCATTAACAAGAAATACCTGCAAAAGGAAGACGATATGCATTATTACGTAGCATTTGAGGGACCAAAAGGATACTTTAGTCTTCAGCTTCCAAAATCAACTACGTATATGCTGTCCGGAGAAGCAACCGTAGAGAAGCTTTCTTCGGAAATAATCAAACTGCTTGCACCCAAAATGCCCCAGAATGTAGAGGCCCTCGGAGTATACATCTATGAAGGCATAAACAAAGGCGCTCACATAATTGCCGGTGTAAAGAAAGAGAAGTAGTAGATGAGGAGCGATAGGGCTCTTGTAATGCTTTCAGGCGGCCTCGATTCTGCTACTTGTCTTTACTGGGCAAAAGAAAAATATTCTGAAGTAATTGCAATTACGTTCAATTACTTTGGCAGGCTTGTACAAGAAAAACGCGCCAGTGTCCAATTGGCTAAGGCTGCAGGGATAAATAAGCTAATTGAAATAGATCTGCCGTTTGTAAAGGAAGCGGGCGACTCTTCTTATTACAGCGGACGCTTCAAGGAGAACCCTCATTCCAATGCCCAAGAATCGTCCTATGTACCAGCTAGAAACATGATATTTTATTCGATAGGCGCCCACTATGCAGAATACCTAGGCGCCAAATGGATCATAGGAGGCCATAATGTGCATGACGCTAAATTCTTCAAAGATGCTTCAAAAAGGTTCATAGATAAAATTAACATTCTCTTCAGAGAAGGCTGCCTGTTGTGCAATGACCAAGCCTACCAAATACTGCTTCCACTGTCAAGGATGAATAGAAAACAGATAATTAGGCTCGCTATCAAGCTTAAGGCGCCTATAGAACTGACGTGGAGCTGCCACAGGGAGGGTACTGTTCATTGCGGCAGCTGCTATGCATGTAGGCAAAGACTCGAAGCTTTTGATGATCTTGGGCTCAAGGACCCAGTCTTCTTCTTTGTCAAGTGAGCCTGACTTCCATTATCCTGTCGCTGCTCATCCGGATGTTGCTGAGGTATATAGTGTCAAACGAATTAATATTTGTCTGGATGTGTATGTTACTATCATCTTGATTGACGTTTATAATAATACCGAATCCCATTACATTGCCGTTTGAACCAAGGCCGACGAACATTCCAGTCATGTTGTCTGGCTCTAGTTGCTTTATGGGCAAACGAAACAGATTAGAAGGCGAAATCAGCCTGTTCATGTAATCGAACTTAACTTGCGACACTTTCACTATAGAATATCGATTGCCAACGTACCGGAGGAACTGATCCAGTCTGCGATTCAAGCGCTCAAGCCTTGACTTGTATGCCTGATGACTTGACCAAGCGCGGAGAATTTGCCATGATGCGCCATTATGCCACATATCAAACAACTCCATATTTTCACCTAGGGATATTACTGCGTCTGGTTGCAACTCTTCTGCAATCATTACCTTGTACTGAACACCACCGTTCCTCACGTAGCCGTCTGTGTTGACAATGCACATATCGGCGAGCAGGCGGGTCCTATCAAGCATAGACTTCAATTTTTTTGCAACTAATTCTTCAAATCCTACGGGCGATATACTTCCAACAAATTCAAACAGGCTGGTATTAACATCACGCAGATCGACTACCTGTTTTGAGAGAACAGCAGCCCCTATCGCAGTAGGCGGCGCGAGATCACCCTGACCAATATCTGCATCTATAATGCTTGGAACAAGCCCGCGCCTGATTGCGATGTTTGCAAGATATATTGCAAGCGTTGACTTGCCAGTGTCTGTATCGCCCACAAGCATCACTGTGATTTTCTTGCGGGTAGCTAAGTTAGATACCTGCTGGGCAAGATTGAACCACATCGAGGTTCCTGCTCGCTTGGGGTCGGCCCACCATAACCTAGCGCCGTATCCAAGCTGGGTGTGCAGCCTGCACCACCTGTTGCTTGGCTCAAACGGGAGCGCCTTGCCCGCCCTTACCTTCACAGTCTGCCCCGACACATCTCTTCCAAGAACATGGCATGCCCCTTTTACAACCACCTCGGCTGGACCCTTTATCATTCTAACCTTAAGTCCGTCAGGCATCTCTCTCTCCTTTGCCTATTACTGCGCGAGTTGGTCAAAATAGTTTTTCCATATCTGAGCAGTTAATGACGCTATCAAAAATTCTAAACGTTTATTTCTCTATTAGATCGTTTTACCGCTAAATTTGTCGGCCTCTACAGGCCCAGAATCTCGTGGTCCGTCTGGAGAGCATCAACACCACCAACACCAGCTTGTACGTACTCTGAGCCTTATGGACATCGTGATGGTTGGCATAGCAGGCATGATTGGAGGCGCAATCTTCGTACTGACTGGGCCAGCAATTGGTTTAGCAGGCAGCGCAGTCATACTAGCATTCATCATCAATGCCATTATTACGCTGTTTACGGCAATGGCATACGCAGAACTTGGGTCGGCGATGCCAGAAGCAGGAGGAGGGTATCTGTGGATAAGAGAAGGACTGCCACGACCAAATGCGTTTATCAGCGGCTGGATGGCATGGTTTGCGCACATCATAGCAGGAAGCCTTTATGCCGTCGGCTTTGGGGCATTCTTGTACCAGCTGCTTGGCCCAAACGTGGCTGGCATATTATCTGACCAGCCGTTGTTTGGAGTCATTCCATTTGATAAGCTTATAGCCATGGCCTCCATCGCAGCATTTACATACATCAACATCAAGGGAACCTCCGAAACAGGCAAGACCGGCACTATTGTCACTATTGTACAGCTTGGCACTATCCTTTGTCTGATAGTTGCTGGCTTCTGGATGATGCATAACAACCCTAACTCGACAGCCAACTTTGCTGACTTTATGCCAACCGGTATAACAGGCTTGGTTGCAGCAATGGGTCTTACTTTCATCGCTTTTGAAGGTTACGAGATCATTGTCCAGACAGGAGAGGAAGTGAAAAACCCAAAACGAAACATACCAAGAGCGATCTTTATCTCGCTTGCAATAGTAGTCACGCTCTATTGCCTAGTAGCTTTTGTATCGATAGGTGCAATTTCACCAGAAGGGATCACTGCATGGAGATTCATAGGCGAAGGCGGCGAGCTTGGCATCATGAAGGCCGCTGAGATATTCTTGCCCTATGGTGCCTTGATAGTGCTCGGCGGCGGAATGGTCTCAACGTTGGCTGCGCTTAATGCTACTACATTTTCTTCAGCTAGAGTGGCATTTGCGATGGGTCGGCACTACAACCTTCCCCACAAGCTCAGCTCCATTCACCCAGTAAACAGAACACCTCATATTGCGATAATAATTTCGGGAATAATTATGGCTTTTATGGCATACGCGCTGCCGCTTGCAGATATTGCAGTGGCAGCAGGTGTAATCTTCCTTCTCCTCTTCACGCAAGTTAACATTGCAGCTATCACCATAAGGAGGATATATGGCAACAGGTTATCGTACGGGTTCAAGACACCCTTCTTCCCCGTGATACCCATTGCCGGCATTTTCCTAAAGTTGGGGCTTGCGCTCTACCTGCTTGTCACCCAACCGCTCAGCTGGGGCATAACCATACTATGGATATTGGTGGGCTTTGTGCTCTATAGGATGTACACTTTCAAGCAGGAGATACAGCACTATGCGCCCATAGTGACATCTGAAGGAGACCTAAACCGGCAGGACTTCCGCATTCTGATCCCATATACGCCGGAAGACCCTGATAGGCTCTTGAAATATGCAATAAGAGTAGCGAAAGAGACAGGAGGCGAGGTAAATATACTTCGAGTCATAACTGTTCCTCATCAGACGCCCCTTTCTGCTGGCGTAGCATTTGCTGATACTGCCAAGCGATCCTTTGAACCTCTGGAAAAAATATTAGACAGTGAGAATATACCAACACACTACCTTGTGAGGGTTTCACATGAATCAACTGAAGCAATTCTTGCAACCATTGAAGAGCAGAGTATTGACCTGCTTGTCACCGATTTTGAAACACTTCGCCACGATAGGAAACTTTCAACCCTGATGACCTGCAAGGTGCTTGCAATAAAGGCAGAGAATGACACGCTTGAGCTAGACTCAAAGCAGAAGCACTTTGGCATGGATATGAGGAGGCCGGAAGCAATTGCAGATGTAGAGAAAAGGAGCATGGTGACAATCTATGATGGGGGCAACCACTCAGATGTCTTGCTAAAAGCTACGAGCTGGCTAGAGCATTCTGGTATATTCAAAGTAGGACTGATCTCTCTTGTCAGAGGAGGGGGTAGTAGCCACAATCACAAGAGCAGTAGTGTCGCAATGCAGCAGGACTACTTGAGCATGCTAGGTGTCAGCCTAAAAGAGGTAAAACTGCCTGAAGGGAGCCCAGCTGCTGCCGATAGCGTGCTTGCAGCCGTCAGCGTGTTCCAACCTGACATTGTCATATTGGGTGCCACAGTAGGTGGCTATTCAGTGTTCCAGAACCCTGACTTTTTGGCTCTGCTGGATCAGTTCAACTGCCCTGTAATAATAGCCAGGGACTTTACCATACCTGGCGTGCATAGAGCTAAATCCGCAATCATGAGGATTTTCAAATGATTATTATTATAATAATAATAAAGGTAAATATCTAAAGCCTCTCGGGCTTTTACTATCTGGTTGCGCTCAGTAAGAGCTATTTAGAAAATGTACTTGGCTAGTTTATGCTCGTGATCCTAATAATATATACACGCATATCGTCATACAGAAAAATCTGAGTATGCAGAAATCCAAACTTTAAATTTCTATTCGTGTAATTACGGAGGCAGCAAGTGAAGGAGTACCGCAGTTAACAAACTTTTTTCGGATTGGTTTGTATTATTAGTACACCAGATCTCGGTGCGCATTTGTTAATGTCACTAGCAATAGACAAGAGCTCTTACTTTATTATCCTAGGTTTAGCCAAGATTAATAGAGGCAATTCCTAAATAGGTCTCTCTAAAGAGTTATACCCATAAGATATGCCCCGATGTATTGCCTTCCACTCATATAAGGGCGGCACTGGCAAAACAACAATAGCATGTAACCTAGCCGCCATGCTATCACTCAAAGGATACAATGTATCCTTGCTCGATCTTGACGTTTATGCGCCTAGCCTTCATGCCTACTTTGATTATTCTCCAAAAAAGTGGATAAACGATCTCTTGTTTGAAAATTCTGACCTGAATGAAATAATGGTCGACATGACATCTACTCTAACCAGATCTGCATCTGATAAAACTAAGAAGATAGGAAGGTTGTTGGTTGGTTTTTCAAACCCCCAAAAGGATGAAATTTACAAATTAGAAGGGAGCATCAAGACTGCCAATGCCAATATACAGCTTCTCAGAAGGTTTGTTCAATTACGAGAAGATTTAATCTCAGATTATGAATCCGATTATGTTATCCTAGATACAAGCCCAGGTATCAGGTATTGGTCCATTAACTCGCTAGCCGTTGCAGACGTACTATTCCTCACACTCAAGTTTGGGGATCTTGATATTGAAGGCACTATAAAAATGGCAAATGATATCTATGGCTCATTTACAAAGTTTGGATCAAAATCCTTTCTTCTTTTAAATTTAGTCTCTGGTTATTGTATTCCAAGGACATATCTTCTTGGCTCCCAGTCTACAAATAAGAGTACTAGCGGTGTACCAGCAGCAGAAGAAAAAGAAGGGACTACCATAGAAATACAAACATTTCAGAATGAACTTGGTTCCAATACTTTTCTTTCTGATCAAACCAAGATGGATTTGATATCTGCTATCCCTTGCTATTGCGATATCCAGTTCCAGAAAAAAGAATTCCTAACGGTGCTGCAACATCCAGATCATCCTTTCGCAAAACAGCTTGAACAGCTTGCCATGACACGGCAGATAGTAGTTTAGAGCGTGGTATATCGGTTGTCAAGTTTTGGCAATAATTTGAATGATGCTCAAAACTATACCAATACCAACAGCAGTAATAGTAGTGTATTAATACCCGGAATTTATCTGCCCTTTCAAAGCTTAGGCTCAAAGATCTTGCTTCTCTCCGGTCCTTCAGGTGTAGGCAAAACAATGTACTGCAGACAGTTCCTGTTAGAAGGGTTGCTCAAAGGAGACAAATGCATATTCATAAGTACGGACTTGAGCAAGATGCAATTTAACGCGCTCTTCTCTAATGTAGAAGATAAGAATATTCTTGATCGTATGGAATTTATCAATCCATGTGATGATAAGTCATTGCTCTATAATGATGAGAGAGCGGCTACTGGAAAGAGGATATCAAATGCTATACTTTCAGCTCTGAAACGTAGCATTGAAATTGCGTCTACAAATGAGATGCAGACAGTTTCCTCAAATCACAGGAGAGAGGGAGAGGGTGTCGGCCGTACTGAGAGACCAATGCGATTAGTTATAGATTCAATGACGCACACCCTACTCTTGATTGGAGAGAAGACGTTAATAGAATTTGTAATGGACTTAACGCACATTTTGAAAGGTTCGAATGTAACTGCGATTCTTACACTGACTAGCTCCTCAGTAGATCAGAGAATGGTTAGTAATCTGAGTTCCATAGTAGATGGCATTATCGAGATGAGGTTAAAAGAAGATTCTAACGACATGGCAATTAGAAGTATCAGAGTGCGCCATTTGAAAGGAGTTTATTATGATCCTAAATGGACTACTTTCAAAATCTCTAGCAAAGGCACTATTATTTTTCGGAAAGCACAGCACTCATCTCTTAGAACTCCCTACGAAATCACTTGCGCGCTTTGTGGCAAGCCAATAATAGGCACACCATTGGTTAAATCAGATCTTATATTTGATAGTAAAGAATGTATGGAGATTTACTACAGACTGGAAAACGCGTATGGTTCGAAGATATCAGATACAGGATTGCCCTCCGAAGCTTTTCATGCAAGCTTTTTCTTCATTGATATAGTCGGTCTTTCGGATCCAACTCTGTCTGTGAAAAATCAGGTTCATAAAATTCAAATCCTAAATGAGCTCATTCATTCTTGTGATTCTTTCAGAAAGACATCCGCAGGCAAGAAGATCATTTTACCGTCAGGTGATGGAATGGCAATTGGATTCCTCTCAAGCTCAGAAACTCCGCTAGAACTTAGCATTCAGCTTCATCACAAGATACGCGCATATAATGAACAGGAATATAACCCAGATTCATTAGGAGTAAGAATTGGATTAGGATCAGGTCCCGTATTTACGGTAAGTGATCTCAATAATGTACAGAACATATGGGGGCCAGGAATTATAATTGCTCGCAGGGTAATGGATGCTGGTGATAATGGTCACATACTGGTAGCAGAAAAATTAGCTGAAGAGTTAATTTCATTAAAAGATGAGTATCGCAAGATAATTAATCTGATTTCCAACAAATACAGGATAAAACACGGACAAGAAATAAAATTGTATTCGGCTTATTCTAGTGACTTTGGAAACCCACAAATTCCCGCCAAGGTTTTTTATAATGAGCAATAAATTAGAATAGACAATCAAAACGTTTTATGATATTACTCTTTGAGCATCATGCAAAAATCGTTACCATATACACTATATAGCTTCCTCAATATTATAGCACAGTCATCTTTATCAACTATATAGTAAGTTCCACCCACTTTTTGCTTGATAGTGCTTGCTCTGATGACCCGACCGCATAGAGCACATGTTTGTTGTCCTTTGCTCTTCAACCTATGAATTCAACCAACAGTCATCGAAAGAAGCTAAGATGCGATATATTAACGATTAAAACAGCACATGCTTGACGGTATTAGCCCACAATCTTATAAGATGATTGAGCTATGTTATAGCAATTTTCTTCATATTTTATATGTAATCACGTGACATAACATGTTCTTTCCTCCCTCCCCCCTTTCGTGCTAGCTACGTTATAGCAGGAACTTTTCAGGTTCTAAGCAATGCCACCGTGTAGAAACCTATGTGATAGATTGGCGTATCCATGCTTTCCCTCGCCTAGCCCGTACGCGTTGGGCCTTAAGTATTGTACAAATTGTACCAAGTATTTTGAATCTGGTACTATTCGATGTCCGTGCTGCAATAGACAACTAAGAGCCCAGAGTAGGCGACGGCACAATAGAAGGAGGGCTAGCCAATGTTAGACATCTATGTTGAAAAAGATGCAGCGGCAATTAGCATAACATCCAGAGAAAAAAGGATAAATTGCGATATATGTAACCAAGAGGCTTTCATCTTCCAGGATGAAGGAAACTTTTGCCTAAATTGTTGGCAGGATAGAACCGAGCCAAATATCGCCTAAGGGAGGATATAAGCAGAGCAGGTTATACCGGGATCTTTGAGTTTGCTTATCTATAAGTTAGATATTTTGCGTGAAATATAGCTATTATTTCCTTTGGGTTACTTACTTTCTCATTAGGTCTAGTATGATAGATTCTCTCTATCGTGCTTTCATGCTTTCACCTGGTTCTCGGATAGCCAGATTTCGATATGTTAGAAAGTTCATTTTGAATCCGTAAAAGCTTTGATAGAAAGGATAAGGTTCAGTGCGCCCCTCCAAACTAGCCACTTTCATTAATAAACAAGTGGGAGTCGATTAGTATAATGCAGGAGATGATCAAGAAAAAAGTAGAGAGGATGCTAGAGGGCAGGGACCCTGCGCACGACTTCCACCACCTCATGCGTGTCTATAAAAATGCCAAACGAATAGGCCGGCGCGAAGGCACCAATATGGACATATTGCTTCCTGCAGTCTTGCTGCATGACCTCGTTGTATACCCCAAGGGAAGC
>JAICPK010000125.1 GCA_025929855.1 Nitrososphaera sp. | reverse complement strand
TTTAGCGTATATAATATTAGCAAGAACCCTGGAGGAAGTCCAGCAGCCAAGTTTGTTTACTTTGTAATGAAATCAAAGCACCCAATTGATCAGGTTGAGCTCATGAATATGACTAATCTTCCAAGGAGGACGGTGCAAAGCGCAGTAGAGGAGCTTAAATTACAAGGGTTAATTATTGAACGAAGTAGCTTAGATGATGCACGAAAGAAACTATACACCCCCGTTCAATTTGAATGGCTATGAACGACTGCAACTAGAAATCTTCTCTATCAGCGAGCATACTGGCCAACAAATGGCAATATATTTGCGTCAGAGAGAGACACATACACACACCTATTAAATAGAAGCTAAAAAGGGAAAGTGCATCACGTTTCTTAGGAAATTTATATCAGTTGTTTAACATCCTAGTACCTGATAGTAGTTATGCAGGGATCTTTAGGTTGCAGAACTTTCGTATTGCAAAGAGAGTACAATTTTCCTTATAAAATGATACTTGATGTCAAAGAACGCTTATAAAAAAGGAGATTTCCTGTACGTAGGACGAAAATACTTGGCAAATAGTACCTTTAGAGTGCAATCACACAAGTTCAGCCAGGAGAACATCCAGACTACCCTTGTGTGCTCAAAATGCGACGAGGTCTTTTCCAAAGAGTTCCCTTTAGACCTCGAGGGTCAGACGATAGAGTTCAAGTGTCCAGTGTGTGGCGTGCCTGGCGAAGCAGATCTTCCATACAAAAGCGCCGAAGAACGCGAAGAGCTGGAGGAAGACTTTGAAGAGGTGGAAGAAGAAGAAGGCGGCGAAGAGTTTGACGAAGAATACTAGCTGGCTGTGCGAAGTAAAGTTCTCTAACTCTTAAGCCTCCTCTGAGATTCAATTCTAAGATTAGATACGTCATAATGCGATACCCTATCTCTGGATGGCTACCAAAACGGGATAACAGTATTACTCTCTCTTGCCTGCAGGAATGTGTAGAGAGTGAGTCATATGACGTACTTATGCTCAAAATTCCAAGCTACTTCTTTGTCAGCTTGCCTAACTGCGCTAGCAGCGCGGAAAGCTGAATTTCTGGATGCGCACCAGCAGCAAGTCTGTAGTCATACTCAGCCATTATAGCTGCAAACTCCTCTGGCTTTTCGATCCTCATTTCATATGCCTCCTCGTTTGCATACTTCATAAAGTCGCCCTCTGATATGCCATAGACCTGAGTTAGTTCAAGAAGCTTTGCTCTTGAGTCATTGAACCTGCCAGACATTGCAAGGCGCAGGACTTCGCCCACCCTTGCCCTGCCGGAAATACCAATAGCTGATGTAACACTTGCCATAGACACTGAACCCATGCCGGCTGCAGCTTGCATGATGTTTATGGAGTGGCGTAGGTCGCCACCTGTTGCCTCATAGATCTGAGCAAGAGCCTTTTCTTCATATTTCGCCTTCTGTTGTTCGCAGATCATTTTCAGATGATCGATAACATCTTCTTTTGGTAAGCGTGTAAATCTAAATACTACGCACCTGCTCTGTATCGGCTCTATTATCTGAGATAGATAATTACAAATAATAATAAATCGAGTCGTCCTTGCACTGTCTTCAATTATACGCCTAAGTGCAGTCTGGGCCTCAGAAGTCATCTCATCAGCTTCGTCAAGTATGATTATCTTAGGCCTACCAAACTCTCTGTCACCTGCCAGCTTAATTGAAGCAGCAAACTCTTTTACACGCTCACGCACCATCTTGATGCCGCGTTCATCTGATGCATTAAGTTCGAGCGTGTTCTTCCTCCACTCTTCTCCTAGCAGCTCCATTGCAATGCATAGCGCAGTGGTGGTCTTGCCAACTCCTGCCGGTCCGGCGAACAGCATATGGGGTATGTCAGGACTCTTAATCAGGTTGCTTATGCCCTTAATTATCTCCTTCTGATCAACTACCTGACCTAGTTTCTTTGGCCTGTATTTCTCAGACCACATAAGATTCGCTAGATCTGTTTTTTTGGCTGACTCCATTACGAAGCGCTTTCACTGAAGTTATTAAACCATTAATAGGTTGCTGTTTTGCCTCACAAACTGCCAATTTATGATAATAAAAACAACTATAGTTGCTAGCTACTAGCTTTACAAAAGCTGTGCTGATATGATATATAATAAGTACTACGTTCTTAATAGCTCTCCCCTATGGCCGATATCACCCGCTCAGAGCCAAAGATTGAATCTATTCAAGGCATTTACCAGCTAGGTTACATGCTGGAGGACGTCAGGGTGACATATAAAGAGGATGTTAAGATGAGCGTCGGTAACATTGTAATTGATGCAAAAGAAGGCGATATGTCGTCCCTTCCGCGTTGGATTGTCAAGATCCTTGTCGAGCAGGGTGCAGTCGAAATCCAGTCAAACGACATCACTGGCTACATATCACGGACTATGAATCGCGAGCGCATTGCAAAGCCTCATGACCTCTCTGGCGTCGATGTTGACTTTTACGTAAGAGTCAACGATTACCTTGAAGGTCTGAAGGAACGGGAAAGAGAAAACCTGATTGTTTCCCTAAATACATTTGTAGCATCTCGACTTGAAAAGATAGTTAAGCTAGCTGCAGCCTCAACGCTCTCCCCAGAGCTTGAAGGCAAACTGGCTGCCGAAGAGAAGGAGCTTTACATTCTGATAAACAAGGTTTCAACGAAATTTAAAAAAGGAGTGCTAAAGAAGTTTGTCTGAGCAGCAGACCGCCGCAGCGCTTGCAAACGATCTGGAAAAGTTCCTCAAAGCATTCAAAGACCGCGACAGGAATTACAAGTATTTTGACAAGATAAATAACATGATGGCGTCAGGCGCTCAGTCGCTTATTGTAGACTATATCGATCTCGATTCTTACAACCCTCTCCTTGCCAAAGAGATAACGCATAAGCCCGATGAATATCTTGAGGCATTCAATGAAGCAGTCCTATCCGTCCTGCGCGAGATCCATCCTGACTATGAGCAAGAGATCCGTGAAAAGATCCGGGTCAGGATAGGCAATTACACTGTGCAAAAGGGCCTGCGTGAAATAAACGCTGATCTGATAAATAAGCTTGTAAGCATCTCTGGCATGGTCGTGCGCTCGTCAGAAGTCAAGCCCCTTGCTAAGAAGATTGCATACAAATGCACGAACTGCAACACGGTCACAGAAGCGCAGCTCAAAGGTCTTGTCATGAAAAAACCGGTTAAATGCCCTGCGTGCTCTGAAAAAGAACTCGAAATGGATCCGGAGAGCAGCCTATTTATTGACTTCCAGTTGGTGCGGTTGCAAGAGCTGCCTGAAGATCTACCTGCAGGCCAACTGCCACATTACATTGAA
>JAICPK010000014.1 GCA_025929855.1 Nitrososphaera sp. | reverse complement strand
TGCATTTGTAGCCAGATCTACGATAGAGATGCTGTTAGAATTTGAGTTTTGTACATACATTACTCCCGCCAAGGAATCAGCCGTCAAGCTGCTGTCAGATGAAGCAAAAGCACTGATACCAGGTAATAAAGAATAGGCTTGCAGCAAAGTTGAGCTATTAACCATTGGTACTGCTGTTGCTGTTACTACTATTGTTAATATAATAATACAAATCGCTTCAATCAATACCAGAACCTCTCTCATACGCTACTGTCATCGACCAACACATTATGGCCGTAATTTCTAGTTTCTTATAATTGCTGGCTAGTGAGTATTCTAATAGCCTGCTTGAATTCTTCGTCTGAAAGAGGCGGCATATTTGCAGTTTTTAGGTTTTCTTCAACGTGCTCAGGCTTTTTCTGTCCAATAAGAGGTGCAATGACTGATGGACTTGATCGAATTATCTGAAGCAGTTTGGCTACAGGGTCAGTGACATTTCCATAATTAGGGATCTGGCTACTGAGGAGTCTTCCCTGAAAGAGAGGTATGCTAGTAAATATGCCAATATTGAGTTTTGCTGCTGCTTGCAGAATTGTAAGATTTTGCTCAGAACCTACTGACTGGTTCCTAAGCAAAAGTGCCTCGCTGTATGCAAGATTGTAGGGGAGCTGGATAAATCTAAACCCATGATCCTGGCCTCCGACACTCTCGGCACTCTTGACTGCTTGCTCAAGCGAGAGGTATTCTGGACTACCGAAGGGAACTCTGAAGCAGGTCCAAGTTGCCATGCCATAGTAACGAATCTTGCTTTTAGCCCGATATTTTTCATAAACTTCAAATGCCTTTACAAGCATCTCCATAAACTGCTCCCTGCTTACATCCTGATACCAACTTTCAAAGGCATTGTGAATGTAAACGAGATCGATGGTAGAAATGTGCATGTTCATGAGTGACTTGTCAATGCACTTGGCAAGGTAGTTAGGGTTGATGACATTGTAGCCGGAGCTGATCTCATCAGCAGTTATTACTTCGGTCTGGATATACATCCTGTGGATGTATTCCATTACATCGATGTTTGGGTAGTCACCATCATTTGTAATATAGCCATTCTTGGTAGATACAAAAACCTGGTCTCGTGAAACTATCCTGTCGTTTACTAGACGCAGAAGTGCTCTACCGATGCTCTTTTCCGACCTCATGGCACGGTAATTTATCGCAGTATCGATGACATTGACTGCGCCTGACTTGACTGACTGATAGACCGCATTTTCAACAGCCTGATCATCTTCCTCACTTAGCTGACCCAAGTATGTCCCCATACCCATGCTTGACAGATGCAGGCTGTCAAAAGACTTAAAGTGACTTCTCGGCCTTCCCTGTGATATAGCATACTCGATGTATTTCTTTGTGCCCTCCGGTGTAGCATACCCCTCAAGCGTTTGGTATGGGGTTGATGATGACGACGACGATGATGAAGACGACAACGTTTTGATATAGCAACATGCAAAATAATAATGAATCGAATGTTATTACTTATTACCCACTAGAAGTTTAGGCTTTACCCTTTTGCTAAGATATTTTCAAGACAAAAACCTGTGTTATTAAAAGGCAACCCAAAGAAATAATTTAGAAGAATATATATTTTCTCATCTATAGAATAAAACTGACTGCCAGCAATAAGCCAGTAATCCTAGAGTATGTTACGGCTGAAGCCATTGCAGGCACTATCTTTTCAATACTTTCCGGTTCTTTTCTCAGTGACAAGATTGATTTAATAGCAATCGGTATCGATGCAAAACTGATTAGCGAATAGATCTTTGTATAGCCGAGAAAAATACCTCCGACTACCAAAGCATAGGCAGTAATGATAAATATGGGAAATATCGCTGAAGCAGTTTTCCTTCCGAGAATTATTACCAAGGTACGACGTCCTTTTGATCTATCTGCTTCATAATCCGGAAATGAATTGATAAAGAGCACAGTTGCAGATAGGATACCGACTATTGCTCCTCCATATAGAGCAGCCGGCTCTAATACAGCATTTTGGACGTAAACCGTTCCAAGCACGATCATGGCTCCCTTGATAGCAACAAAGAGTTCACCCAAACCAGCATTTACAATTCTTGTTGAATAAAAGTAGATTGCAACGACTGCAAAGCTAAGTATTACTGCTATCGTTATCCCACGTATTGCGACAAAATATGCGCCTATGGACGCGCCAAGGATCAGAAATATTATTCCAGCTATGTATACAGTGCGCGGTGTCAATAGGTGTTCAGGAAGAACTCCTGTCCCACCGCTGAACTTTGTTCTTTTCGTTGCGCTGTCGATTCCTCGCTTATAATCCCAGTAGTCATTGAGAAGATCCACGCTTGCATGCAAAAAAACCACGCCAATATACGTAAGTACGGCATAGAGTGGGTCTATGGTAGCATATTTCCAGTAAGTAATTGCAAGGCCGTTACTGACTGCAATTACTGACGCTAGCAGGAATCGGATCCGGATAGCTCGCAGCCAAATAGATAGCACTTATCTCCTGCCATATGCAGAGAAGCTTATTAGTATGTTTTTTGAAATCATTGAGAGACACACCGGTAATAGGTTATGCCATTTATCGTTACATCCTCTATACGAAGCTTTTTCCTCTTGCCTGCTATAGCGCTTGCAAGATCAGATAACCCTAACTTGAGCATGGCATTATTTACATTTGCCTCTGCAATACCCGTTGCCTGCGCTATCTCTTTGGCAGAGTAGCCTTTGTCTGAGTTTCTACATAAGAATTGCGTAATGATGGTTCCAACATCTTTGTGGGCGTCAAACTCAGCTGCGTCTATAGGCATATATATTATGATTCGCCGCCACTCGATTCTATAAAGCTACGGCTCTATTACGCCCGTGCTCTCAAGAGGCTTGCGTCCCATAAAGCCTTCATCTTTTCCATGCCAGAACTTGATCTTATTTTCCCCTACTTTCCAGCAGAGCCAGACCTCTTCGTCAAACCTCCTTGAGGGGAAATCAAGCAAGCCTTCATCTACGCTTTTTATTATTACCCCTGTCGCCTCAAGCTGCTCTATCGCCCTATACAGATTGGTGACAGAGGTGTTTAGCTCTTGTTTTTTGCTTATGAAACCTTCAAAAGGACTGCCCGAGTCGATTATTGTCTGAATCTCCTCTTGCAAGGCAACAACATGATTCTTTTGCATTATGATATTTTCAAATAATCGTTTGACCTCCGGCAGTGCCTTATCAGCAGTCTGTGGCGTATACAGTGTACACATTAACGACATTTTGTTCAATTTTTAGATAATTTATGCTTTTAGCACCGGATGAAGGAAGAGCATACAATTTTTAAGAATCATGTTGTGTCTTTTTTCATAATGGATGGATGTATAATCTCATTCTTATGCTTGAACAGAGAATAATGGAAGAGCAATGCTTACTGTGACTAAACTCTATCGAAAAGAAAATCCAAAATTCACAATTTGCATCCACAAAAAAATCGAAGCATAGAGGGATAGCTGATTAAGCCTTAATCAATGCAGACCAAAGCGCTTGAGAGATTGTAAGGCTTTTACTCAAATTTTTCATATACTCTAGATGAATAGGGATACCCTCTCCCTCTCTTGAAGGTGTTGCAGGTCTTAAAAAGAACTATCTAAATATTTTCTTTCATGGTGGAACCGACGCTTGAAACAGAAAAGGTAATGTCAGCAAGCATGAAAGCCAAAGAGGAGCAAGAAAATCCAGTTCCGTTCTTAGAACATGAGATAGAATGTCCACGCTGTCACGATAGCATGATGCTTTGTTCTGACTTTGACAACCTGTATTATGTCTGTGAAGAATGCGACTTCTGCCTATATACAATAAAGAAATCGGCAACATAAAAAGAAATTATTAAGTGCTGTAACCCGTAACTAACTATTGATTGAATGATTGATTGTAAATCGTCATAAATTGGAGAGATTTCATAATAGTAAGTCTTCGAGGCTAATTCTTTCAACACTTGCGGCCGCAATTGACAGTGTAAGGCCTGCTCCGCTCATAAAGCATGCTGTAAAATTCAGCAATAGTAAACTGACAGTACGTGACATTTACGGAAATGTTGCAAAGGTGGGAGAGTTCGACCGCGTTTACATTGTGGGTGCCGGTAAGGCAACATTGGGCATGGCCTATGCGGTTTGCTCTATCTTGGATAACAAGGTTGCTGCTGGTGCAATTACTGTTCCATATGGGACCAAGACTAAGGAGATTAAGAGGGTTTTAGTGACTGAGGCCTCGCATCCAATCCCAGACAAGGCGGGGATAAAGGGCACAAGAAATATTCTCTCGATTTTGAGAAAGGCGGATCAGAATGATCTTGTAGTTTTCCTAATCTCAGGTGGTGGCTCAGCACTAATGCCCCTGCCTGCATCAGGCATCTCTTTAGCTAACAAGCAAAAAATCACAAGCTTGCTCCTTCGCTCCGGAGCATCAATTCATGAGATAAATGCAGTGCGAAAGCACCTGTCAGCCGTCAAGGGAGGCCAGCTCCTGCGACACGTGAACGGCTCATGTGCCCTGCTGTCGCTGATCATCTCTGACGTGATAGGAGATGACCTAGGAATGATTGCTTCAGGCCCTACCTGTCCTGATAGCTCGACTTTTATGGATGCCTCGAATATTTTGAGAAAATATCGCATAGAAGGTCCCGCTGCTGCTATCCAATATATTGCCAAAGGCGCCAAGGGCAAGATCAAGGAAACGCCCAAGCCACAAGATGAGCTGTTTTCTCGCATCCACAACGTGCTTATTGGAAACAATGCTATTGCATGCAAAGCAGCAGTAGGCTACCTCAAAAAGCGCGGCATGCAAGCAGTAAATCTTGGATCAGAATTTGATGGCGAGGCTAAAGAATTTGGAGCATTTCTGGCACAGCGTGCATTAGGCCTTGGACGCAAGCGTCTTGCAATAGTAGCCGGAGGTGAGACAACTGTCAAGCTAGGCAGAGGTAAAAATGGTCTTGGAGGGAGGAACCAGGAAGCTGCACTTTCATGTTTGGCTGAGCTTGATCGACACGATGTTGCTATAGGATGCATAGGAACGGATGGAATAGACGGCAACTCGGATGCAGCTGGCGCACTTGTATCACCAAAGACAATAATGCTTGCCAAAAAGATGGACCTAGAGAAATATCTCAACATGCACGATAGTTATCACGCCTTCAAAAAGTTGAATTCACTCATCTTCACCGGTTTTACTGGCACCAATGTAAACGATATTGCTGTCGTATGTCCTGAATTAAGTAAAGTAGGATCCATCTTACGCTAGATGCGGATCCACATATAGGCGCTATTTTCTAACTCCACGAAAGAAAGAACATAGCAAACTCCAAAGTTTAAGAAATGCAAAAAAAATTTCAAAGACAGTAGCTAAAGCTGCACAACTGATAATAGTTTCAAAAATATGATTACGATAAGAAAAAGAATTGTGTCAAGTTAGTTTTTCATAGTTATGACAGTAGAGGCAATATATATCTCAATAATTGATACAAAGTAGATTCTTAAGACATCGCTAGTATCTGACATGTATGTCGCTTGCTACTACATTGATATTGTTACAGTCGTTGGTTCTAACCAAAAGAGATCCATCATCATTTACATCTGCAGCTATGCCTTGAATGGTTCTATTGTTCTGCGTCACTGCAACCTTCTGATATAATATGTCAGAGTTTTTCTTCCACTCCTCTATGATTGTATTAGGGGCACAGCGCTTCAGCTCCATATAATAATACTCAAGTCTCTCAAGTATCACCTTTGTCAAGTCAAGGATGTTCGTCTTATGGCCTAATTCATCACTTAATGATGTGACCTTGATGCCCTTTTCAAGATACGAAGAGATCGCCGACGACGAGTCAACATTAGCATTTATTCCAATCCCAACGACAGCATAGTTGATCCGCTCCGCCTCCATGCTTATGTCGATGAGAATGCCTGCTACTTTTTTGCCAGATATTGTAACATCATTTGGCCATCTTAATTTGGCATCAAGTTGTGTAGTTTTTTTGATTGTATCACATACTGCAAGTGCGGCAGCAAATGGAAGGAGCGTAATCTTGGAAGCGGAAATTCTCGGTCTTAAGACAACTGATAGCCATATACCTCCCTTGGGTGATAGCCACTTCCGATTTTGCCTGCCACGTCCGCTCTTTTGCTCCCCTGCAATAATCACTATACCATCTGAATTGGGGTTTTTCTCAGCAAGCAAGATTGCAAGGTTTTGAGTCGAATCCGTAGTCAGCCGGTAGATTATTTTATCCTTACCTACAAATAAAGTATCAAGCACCTTTGTAAGCTCCCATGGGAGAGGAAGATTCGTCTCACCGGCAAGTCTATAACCCATCCTGTGCCTAGACTCAATGTTATAACCATATTTGCGTAGGGTCTTTATCCGCTTTGAGATTCCGCTTGTCGAAATGCCTGTCTCCTTTGATATGATTTTCCCGGATATGTATCCTTTTTGTAATCGAAGCAAGGAGAGGAGCTTTGGCTCTTCTGACTGCATTTGGCATTAGTGCGTATAAGCAGCTATAATATAGTAATCAAATTTATTCTATCATCTTGTCTGCTAAGTTGCTTCAATCATAATTTATATCGTCTAGATATCTATTTATTATGTGAGAAATCGTAGCAGACCTGACATCATGGCCGTTATTCTGGAGTCTGCTAACGGTGGCATAACAAAGACAAAGCTACTTACTCGCGCTAACCTTACCAGTGGACAACTTAAGCAGTATCTTGATATTCTTCTTACGAAAAAACTAGTGGTACAACTGGCTGACGAACAGAGGAGACATTTGGCTTACCGGACCACAGAAAAAGGCATAAGATACCTATCAATCTATTTTACTCTAAAAAGCATCGCAATCTTTCGACAGAAAGAATACTAATAACTTTTTGTTGTGTTGTTATTGTTCCATTTGTAATACACTGTGCCGCCGCGACAAGTTGAGTACACATCAGATTTGCTTTCTCTAAGAGAACTAGTAACTTCAAGCTCTGCCAGCAATCGTTCAATTTCATAGTCCCGCTTTTTTGGCGCAAGTAAATTCAGGATCTCTTCCCTTGAGTACATTTTTGAAGGCTCTCGACGTAATATATTTTGTATTTCCTGCATCAGCTCTGTTGTTGATGTCAAGTCATTCAATCACTTTTTCTTTGTCCTTGCCGATACTATAGACAATACATCGCGGTCCTTTAACTGGTAGTTCACAGGCAACCTGATGCCGTCCCTGCCATCAAGAGCATATATTACGCCCTTTGCCAGCTCGGTATGGATCTCCTTTGCAAGGTCCTCAACAGTAGATCCTGACCTCATGAGGTATACGTCGGGCAGCACATTTCCATGTTTGTCTGAGAATTTTTGGATGTCAGCAACTGGGTACACAGCATTCATCTTGAGCAACTTGAATACGGCCACATTTATTGCAAACTGGACGCCAGTGCGCATATATTCGCCTAGGATATCCTTGCGGATGAAGTTAAGTGCCCACTTTTGCTTATCATTGAGCTTTGTCTGGTCGTTTATTTCAAAGCGTTCGTCGCCGGGAATGTATCGAATGATTCCCTTGCTTTCTGCACGCCGGAGTGTAAGTTCAGCATCAGCACTTGCAGGTATTATTATAACGTCATGGTATTCTTCGTGCAGACGCTTAAAGTTTTCCGTCGCTGTAGGAAGATCGACTTTGTTTGCAACTATCAGCGTAGGCTTTGATATCTCGCGCAAGCTCCAACAAAAGTTCTTGCTCTCCTGTATCCCAAAATTGTCAAATATAGTCTCAGTCAGATTGTTCTGTGCAAGGGCAAGCTTGACATGATCTTCTTTTACCCCAATGCCCCGGAAAACCTCTGTTATGGCAGCAACAGTGCTCATACCTGAGCCAATAGCGCGCGATATCTTGTCCCTATTTGCTTCAAGCAGCTTTAGGTACCACATGACAAGCTCCTCCTCAATGTCTGCAACATCTGCAACTGGGTCCCCTGTGCCAGGCTCCGCGATCTTGCCTGATGCGTCAATGCTGCCTGATGCGTCGACTATGTGTAGCAAAGCGTCTGATTGTGCTGCTATTGTGAGGAATTGGTTGCCAAGTCCCTTGCCTTCCCATGCACCTTTGATTAGGCCGGGCAGGTCGACAAGCTCAACTGGAATGAAGCGCCAGCCATCTATACAATCAGAGTTCTTGGGATTATCCCGCAGGTTGAACTCCTTGTGAACACAATGTGTTATCGCATGAGCGTTGCCCACTGCAGGCTTCTTTGTGGTGAATGGGTAATTAGATATGTCTGCAGACAGCAGCGTGGCAGAATTGAAGAATGTCGTTTTGCCTGTGTTTGTCTTACCAATCAGCCCTATTTTGATCATGGTCTTTCACTCTATTATTATTTATATATACACTGTGCTCAGTGGACGTGGTGACAGACAATTACAAGGTATCCGACTAAACCTAGAAACCCTCCAAGGAGCGATAGGTGGATAAAGAAATCCTTCTTTTCAGCCAGTAGAAATTTTCTTTGCTTATAGGCTGGAATTGAGATCTGCATTCCGGTATTACTATGGTATTGCTAACGGATAAGACTTGCTGCTCGATTATTTAGCAAGCAAAATTTTCTGCTCATTAATCTTAATTTTTTTGATTGCGTGAAATCTAATTTGTATTCCTGAGTCTGTTGAACTCTATATTGAATATACGTCTTTGTAATTTTTATCAGATAGAGACTGGTGGTTCTTTATAGAGTGATCGTTAGAATCTCTTTTTAGATATCATGCCTTAAACTATAAAAGAAAAGATACATTTTCCAGGCGTTTTAAGTGCCTGCTTGCTGTTAGTTACATGGAAAGGCTTGTTACTGCTTCTCAGCTATCGCTTATTTATGCCCATCTAACTGCTACCCGCTAAACGTGCATAGAAAATCGCAGCAGGATATCAATAATTAATAAGACATTATGGACTTTTCGTTGCTTCTCTTTTTTTGAAAAATTATATTGTCAATATCCAGCTTGCTCTTTTTTCGAAAGATTCTTGCTATTATTAACCTCTACTTCTCCAGTCTTCCAAGAACCATTTTGATCTCATCACAGCGCCAAGACATTTCACTTATCTGGTCTGCAGTAAAGTCAGACCCCCATCTATCCAAGACAGTCTTGCAGATTTCTGCAGCGTTATATAGCACCGCCCAGTATGGGTGATGCTCTGCAGTTGTGTACGCTAGTTCCATCACCTCTCCTAAACCCGAAGATGCCCGATTGATATAGTCAGAACCTTCCCCATAGATTCTGACAATGCTGCCGTCTCTATCAACACTTACTTTGAAATAGATATTTTGCTTCTGAAGTTCTTCGAGAACACCTTTCAGTCCGTCTAAGACCTTGTCTATACTTGACATCAGATGGTAATATGGTCAGGCGTACAATTTAACTCAGTCATTGAAGAGCCTCCTGTGCTCTGCCATCATGCACCTGTTGTAGACTGCAGAAATATCCTTTTCTTTGGCCATTTTCTCTGCTTCCTTGCTGTAGATACCCTCCTGCATCCAGATCACCTGGATGCCCTCCTTCTTTATAGTGTCTTCAACCACGGAGGGCACATCTTCTGAACGTCTGAAAATATCGACTATGTCTATTTTGTCTGGTATGCTGCTAACAGTAGGATATGACTTGCGCCCCAAGATTTCTGTCGCAGTAGGGTTAACGGGAATAACATTGTACCCGTGATCGATTAGGTACTTTGGCACGTAGTGGGCTGGCTTGTCCTCATTTTTTGACATTCCTACCACCGCGATGTTTTTCAACGTATAGAATTTCTTTATTTCTTCATCTGAGTGAATGTCTTTTTCCATATGATAAATTTCATTTGCACAATATTTAAACAGGCTAGGAGCCGATCATGCCAGGTAACTTCCATGGAGTTCGATAGGGCTGTACTATCTGAATGCTTGGCTTGGCAGTGACTGTCACCTGATCGAGCTGTACACCTTCAGGAGGCGAAAGCGTTAGCGTCTCGCCTGGCTGCAAAACGTCTATTGGAGGCTCTCTATTGTTCCCGTAATCAACAAGCACGTTTGTAAGAGGCAGCCTGCCAGTATTCTTTATGACTACCCGCGCATTTGTAAATAGTGACTGCTCGTCCTTGAGCGCATCTACACTCAGATCGTAATCTTTTGTTGGGAGGGCAGAAGCAAACATTGCGACTAGAGCAACTGCAATTATAGCAGCCGCTATTATCACAATAAGTGCTATGCGCATTATACAAGATTGAGTCTGAAAATATTTAAGCTATTATTCACCTTTCATCTGTATCCTTGACTTAAACACTGGACGTATTCCAAGCGATGCATAATTACCTGTAGAGCAGGTAAAGCAGAGCTCTTCCTCCGGGATCCCTATTGCCTTTGCAAGATTGGCGGTGTCATTATATCCGACATAGTCAGCCCCTATTACCTGTGCTACATGGGACCCTATTTTGTTGCTTGAATCTTCAGTAGTGCCATGCTGGTACGCTATTAATTCATCCTGCGATGGAAAGTCGATGCCGGCATAGCATGGATAACGTATAGGGGGGTATGTAACTACAAGGCTCACCCTTTTTGCCCCTGCCATCCTAAGCGTTCTGATTATCTCAGCAGAGCTTGTGCCTCTTACGATGCTGTCGTCTACGATAATGACGTGCCTGTATTCAACCACTTCTGGGATCGGGATTATACCCTTGTTTATCTCGAGTCTGTTGTTTTGATATGGCTCAATAAAGCTGCGCATAGAGCCTTTCTTGCTGTATCTGTCCTTTAGTAATCCTTCTTCAAATGGAAGATCAAGCTCCTGTGCATATCCTAGAGCTGCTGGTCGTGCCGAGTCAGGGACTGGAACCACGACGTCTGCGTTTGTTAAGGGAAATTTCTTTGCAAGGAACTGCCCTATCCTCTTCCGTGCGGCATAAATGTTGATTCCTTCCATTATGCTGGATGGATGCGCAAAATATGTATATTCAAATGCACAGTGAGCATGCGGTCGTTCGTTAGCAAAATGCTGCGAAGTCAAACCGCCCTTGCTTATCTTCAAAAGCTCGCCCGGCTCTACATCTCGTGTTAGCTGCGCTCCGACTGCTGCAAGTGCACATGACTCTGAAGCAACAATGTAGGTATTGGTTTCTCTATGATATCCAAGGACTAGCGGACGGAAACCACGTGCATCTCGTGCTGCATACACAGAACCCTCATCCGTCAGAAATGTAAAGCAGAAGGAGCCGACCATCTCCCCTTTCAAAATGTGCATAGCCTCTGCCATGTCCTCCTTGTCAGCTAAGTGCATGACAAGGCGCTGGGCTGCCACAAGAGTGTCGCTCATTGTTTGTGGGGTAAAGGTGCAACCGCCAACCATACCTGACAGCTCTTCGACATTTGCGATTGTGCCATTATGTGCAACACAGAGATCTTTTACTCTGAGAGGCTGGGCGTTTTCAATTGTGCTCTTACCAAGGGTGGAATAGCGGACGTGTCCGATAGCTGTGTGGGACCTGTATTTTTTGATCACCATTGGAAATTCTGAGGCTGCAGAAGAGACGAGGCCAAGCCTTCTATATGGTGGCTTGCCGGGAACCGCAATACCCCATGCTTCCTGTCCGCGGTGCTGTAGAGCACGTAACGAGTCTATGGCAAAAGGTATGACATTATACCCATCAAGAGAAAAGATCCCAATTACGCCGCAGTTTTCATGAACCAACGCCCCCACCCCAAGATATAGTAGATTGAGCATTAATCTATTAAAAACATATGTATCTTCTTCATGACTGCAATGTTTTTTCAAGAAAGTCAAAATTTGACTTCAACTGCTTCAAAGACAGTCTGATCACGTCCCGCTTGCCCTTGATAAACTGAATATTAGTGGGCATAGTTTTGCCAATCTCTGCAAACCTCACGCCTTTTGTTGACAGCACTTTGTAGGTAGACTCTGGATCCTTTGTGGCAATGATATAGCGGGACTGTGTCTCCGAGAATAGCAGCTCGTCTATCTGTTTGCAAGAATTTGGAATAGAATCAAGCTGAACTTTGAACCCGATCGAACCAGCTATCGCCATTTCAGCAAGTGCGACTGCAATGCCGCCCTTTGAGCAATCATGGATGCACCTTGCAAGGCCACTTTTTATGAGATTCAGCACGGCATTCATATTCTGCCTATCCACTTTCAAATCAACCTGTGGAACCGTCCCGCCTGTTATCTTGTGAAAATACTCATAGTATTCGGAACCGCCCATCTCTGGCTGGGTATGTCCTACGATAAAAATTGATTCGTCCGCTGAGAGTGCCATTTGCCGGAGAAACGATTCGCTTTCGACTAGCCCAAGTGTACCTATGACAGGCGACGGCTTGATTGGACCTTTCGCAGTTTCGTTGTAAAAGCTTACCTTGCCACCGACTACGGGAATCTCCATGAAGGTGCAATAATGTACTATGGCATTTACTGTCTGAACAAACGTCCAGTAGATCTCTGGGTCTTCAGGACTTGCGAATTGCAGGTGGTCTACTACTCCAACGGGTTCAGCGCCTGTACAGACAATATTTCTAAATCCTTCTGAGAGACACCCAAGCGTTCCTTGATAGGGGTCAAG
>JAICPK010000037.1 GCA_025929855.1 Nitrososphaera sp. | reverse complement strand
TTATTCCCTACTCGAGCGTGTGTGATTTAGTATTAAACCAGCACAAGAGGACAAGTCTCTTTGGACAATTAAGTTCTGTAGCTATCACAGCATCAAGTTGCTTGACGTAGAATGTTGCAAAAGCATCTTTTGGATTATAGATCTGCTGCAAGAGCGCACTGAGAGCTTGGGAGGAAAAGACCAAGTTTCCTATTCATTAGCTGGTAGCTCACGATGGCAGGTCGAAATATCAAGATCGGGTTTCAACTTTATCGCCCAGGTCTTTTTTAAAATGTTTCTTAAATAAAGAAGTATATGATTCCCAAAATAAAATCGTCTACTATTATAATCTATAAAAAGAGTTCTAAATTCAGGTTGCATATGCTAATACTATTAAGCAGTACTATACACTATATAAGAAAATAAATCTAATTTTTCATAACTAACAACAATTCATTAGAGACAGAAATAACCTGTAAATACGAAACTCTAACATACTGTATTGCAATATGCTAACTGATGATGGCGAAGGTCTTAAAGTTCCATTGCAGCATCCAGCATGCCAGGTAGCTGCATGTTTTGAGCGCGCATCCGTATACGTCGTCATCAAGGAAACTGATATCAATGCTTTGAACGTTGATGCTGGCGAAAAACAGATGATGGTAGAAAGGGACTCGCTTGCGGACGTCAATGCCTTCAAGCTGATATTGTACCTTTGTCCACGCCATGACTATGACCTAAGGTATCTTCTCGAGGAAAACGAGCTGGAGATAACAAAAAGGCGCCACCTGATGGTTAAGGAAAGTCAATAACCATTTGGTCTTGCTGTAGGGAGCAAAGAAGCCACAGATCCCCCTTTTGACATTGATGTTGCACAAGTTCCAACGATTGAAGAGTCATGACGTTAACTATCAGAACTAAATCTCATCTTAGTGTTACTGGAAGCGTTATGTCTATCATTGCATGCACAGCATCCCCTATTCTTGCTGGCCCCCACTGTAGCTTGTGCAATATTATCTTTCATATAGGCATTAGACCTCAGCTTCATTAACTATCAAGGATAAGTGATGTCAGCATATGAAACCTAATCGCGGGGAAATTGCCCAGATCCTCGACTTACGAAGGCATTGTGCAGGTAAGAAGGTTGCAATCATAGGAGACATACATGGCTGTTACGACGAGCTTAGTGAACTGCTTGATGTGATTGACTGGTCACCACAGAGTCATATTCTGATACTGACTGGCGACCTTATCGATCGCGGGCCCAAGATTAAAGAAACCCTAATGTTTGCTATGCATACTCCCTCAGTTTATACATTGATGTCCAATCATGAAAAGAAGCTTTTAAGATATCTTGGAGGACATCATGTACAAACTAGTGCTCTTGTCAAGACAATTGAGCAATGCGGGGAGGAGTTTCTCAGGGATCCATCATTCTTGAAATGGTTAGAATCTCTTCCTTGGATAGTGAGGTACGCAGAGGGTTCATATGTCGTACATGCCGGGATACGTCCGGATAGACCGATCAATAGACAGCAGAAGGATCACTGTATCTATGTTAGAACATGGAATCCAAAGACTAAGAAAATTTCCAATCAAGGCGCAGATCCGTGGTGGTATGAATATCCCTATCTGTACTCATCACAAAGGCATCATTCTCCTCCTTCGATAAAGATCTTTTTCGGACATCAACGACACGATAAGGCATGGGTCTCTGACTGGGCATGCTCATTGGACGGTGGTGTTGTATTTGGTGGGACATTACGAGCATATGTGAAGAACAAAGGTATTGTAGAGATTAACGCCAAAAGAGCCTATGAACTAGATGAAGAAAAAAGAGCTTCATCATCTTCAATCGCGGTTTGATCTATTAGAAAAAAAATTGTGCAAG
Source organism: Nitrososphaera sp. (assembly GCA_025929855.1). GTDB lineage: Archaea > Thermoproteota > Nitrososphaeria > Nitrososphaerales > Nitrososphaeraceae > Nitrososphaera. Next base: position 5,988 of record JAICPK010000037.1, on the reverse strand, counting down.
ATTATGATTAGAATCAGTATATTACGTAGAAGGTGCGACTCAAAGCAAACTTTTGCCATAAATATGACTGTAAAGGTTTAACATTTTTTGTCTCACTCAGACCCCTCAGCTAGCTGATGATGTAACCCTACCATTAGCTACACCACTTTTACCGTGTTCCTTGACTGACCAGCAGTGCCATGTCCAGCTCGCTGTTGATAGCGTGTTGAAGATTACAAAAGGTATTTTCAAGAGGTTAGGATATTTCATCTTTGATCTTTTGTGCTATTTCAGCTATGTCTTTTTGAGAGGCAACCTTTCTGGAAGGCCATTTTCCATCGGGGCTGTCATCATGAAACCGGGGCACAATGTGGACATGTACATGTGGGACAATTTGGTTAGCAGCTATTCCGTTGTTCTGCCCAACATTGAAGCCATCAGCCTTTACAGCCGATATTATTGCCTTAGCGATTCTCGGTACCAAAGAATACAATTTGCCCACTTGGGCAGGAGGCATATGGAGCAATGTCTCGTAATGTTTTGTTGGCATCACTAGGGCATGACCAGGGTTGATTGGATATTTGTCCATCAGAACTAAGAAGCCATTTTCGTGGTGGATCTGAACGCAGGGCTCTTCTCCGGCTATTATGGAGCAGAAGATGCAAGGCTTGCTCATATGCTGTGCTTACTAGCTTGTGAGCATATTGGTTGTTTATTTTTTGCTATTACACACATTAATTTTTAAATAGACCAAGGGTCCGACTTTTACATAGATGGGCGAAACACTCGAGCTCGATAGCTTTGACATGACTTTCTCTTTCCGCTGCCCCAAGTGTGACTACTTGAATGAAGAGGTACCTGCTAAGGATCTTTCAAGTGGTAATGCAGAATGCGGTATGTGCGAGACCGTTTTCAAGGTAGAGGGGATTGATGCTGTCAAAATAACGGCGACTCTTGAGTAACTGAGAATCTTAAAATATGCACCTGTATCGATAATTGCAATGAAGCTCGAGAGTAGAAAGACGCTCGAGGGGCCACAGAGGGCTCCGCATCGGGCAATGTACAAGGCAATGGGACTGACAGATGGAGACTTAGACCGGCCTCTTGTAGGAGTATCTTCTACATGTAACGAGGCCACCCCCTGCAACATTCATCTTGGACGACTTGCCCAGAGCGCTAAACGTGGCGTAAAAGATGCTGGATGCACTCCAAGGGAGTTCACCGCGATTGCCGTTTCTGATGGCATTGCTATGGGCCACGAGGGCATGAAGGCCTCTCTCGTGAGCCGTGAAATAATCGCAGATTCTATTGAAGTAATGGTCAGAGCTCATCAATACGACGGCTTAGTAGGTATTTCAGGCTGTGATAAGAGCCTACCCGGGACACTAATGGGTATGGGCCGGCTGAACCGGCCCTCAATATTTGTTTATGGGGGAACTATCATGCCGGGTTTGTGGAACGGTAAGCAGGTAACGGTGCAGGATGTTTATGAAGCTGTGGGGGCATATGACGCCGGTAAGATGACATTGCAGGAACTCGTTAGCCTTGAAAATGTTGCATGTCCTAGCGCAGGGTCATGTGCTGGCATGTACACTGCAAATACGATGGCTTCAATTAGCGAAGCGCTGGGAATGTCAATGCTTGGAAGCGCGTCTGCTCCAGCAGAGAGCGAACGACGAGTCGAAATCTGCTATAACACTGGCAAAGCCATAATGAGTCTGCTTGAAACTAACATCAGACCACGCGACATCATGACCTTTGAAGCCTTTGAGAATGCAATTATGATGGCAAATGCAATAGGCGGTTCGACCAATGCTGTGCTGCACCTCCTCGCAATAGCAAGGGAAGTGGGGGTAAAACTGAATCTTTCAGACTTTGAAAGGATTCGGAAGCGTACTCCTCACATCGCAGATATGAGGCCCGGTGGAATGTATATAATGGCTGACCTGGACAAGGTGGGTGGCGTACCAATAATACTCAATAGTCTGCTCAAAAAGAATCTTTTAAACGGCAATGTCTTGACAGTCAACGGCAGGACCATGAAGGAAAATTTGGAATCCGTCAAGTTTAACTTCGATACTGACAACAAGGTAATCAGACATCTCGACAACCCAATCAAGCACGAAGGTACACTTAAGGTTCTTAAAGGCTCTCTTGCACCCGAAGGCGCGGTAATGAAGCTTGCAGGAGTACAAAGAAAGGAATTTGTTGGCAGAGCAAGAGTATTTGACACAGAAGAGGACGCATTTGAAGCTGTATCAGAGCGCAAGATAGTAGAAGGCGACACAATCGTTATCCGTTATGAGGGACCTAAAGGAGGACCGGGAATGCGTGAAATGCTCTCAGTAACTGCCGCCGTCGTAGGACAAGGCCTAGGAGAAAAAGTTGCCATGGTTACAGACGGAAGGTTTTCGGGCGCAACTAGAGGATTTATGGTAGGTCATGTTGCTCCTGAAGCGATGGCTGGTGGCCCCATTGCCCTAGTAAAGGAATATGATCAAATCATAATTGACATGCAAAGAAGCAGGATAGACCTCATGGTTTCGGATGGCGAGCTGAGAAAAAGGATAAGAAAGTGGAAGCCTATCAAACCTCGCTACACTACAGGAGCTCTTGCAAAATACGCATTGCTAGTCGAGTCTGCATCGGAAGGTGCAGTCATGGCTACTACTAAGCGATAAAGGTTTAAATTTTATTTTTACTGCAGACTCAATTGTAGGTAGGAGAATATGAGCAAGAGGGATTGCTTTTGGTCATCTTATAGGCGGTTCAGTCCAGGTACAGAAGCTCACTACTTCTGAAAATCAGTTTCAACTTTTTAAAAAGCTCTACCACCTCTACGAAAGGGTCTTCATCTTGGAGTCACTCATCGGGCCCGAAGAGCTAGCTGAAATGTCTGTCATTGGCTTTGACCCCAAACTGGTCATAACATGCGACTCTAAGGATTTCAAGGTTAAAGATAGAACCGGAAGAATTCTACGAAGCTCGCGGGCAGAAGATCCACTGTCAAGCATCCGCAACTTAATGCCCAAAATCAATGATGATCGTTTCCGCTATATTGGGGGCGCGGTAGGATACATCAGTTACGATGCGACCCGGTTCTGGGAGCATTTGCCAATCAACAATAACAAAGAAGCTAGCGATTTTCCCCTCCTTGAATTTGGCATCTATGATGACGGCATACTCTTCAACCACAAGGAAAATCAAGCTTACTATTTTTTTCTTGGAGAATCGCGGCTAGAGCAAATAGTGCACAAGATGGCTCAGATGAAACGTAAACCTGCTAGGTTCTCATGTTCGACGCCAAAGAGAAACATGACAAAGAAAGACTTTGTAAAAATGGTGGAGAAGGCAAAGCGCTACATATACGATGGTCACGTTTTCCAAGTAGTGCTCGCAAAGAGCATGAAGTTTAGAGTCAAAGGCAATCTTATTGATCTGTATGCCAAACTTCGAGAAGTAAATCCCTCGCCATACATGTATATGCTAAAAATGTCTGACAGGTGCATAATAGGCTCGAGTCCTGAAATGCTCATTCGTATCACAAAAGACTTTATCGAGACGTTCCCTATCGCAGGCACAAGGCAGATACTTCAGGATGAAAAGAAGAACGAAGAGTTGCGTAAAGAATTGCTCGAGGATGAAAAGGAAATTGCTGAACATACAATGCTTGTCGATCTAGCGAGGAATGATATAGGAAGGGTCTGTAAATTTGGCACGGTTAAAGTTGAGGACTTCATGAGCGTTAAGCGATTCAGTCATGTTCAACATATTGTCTCTCATGTCATCGGTAGATTGGACAAGAATTTTGATTCGTACAATTCTGTCAAAGCTGTCTTTCCAGCTGGCACTGTGTCAGGCGCTCCTAAAGTTCGTGCAATGCAAATAATAGATGAGCTTGAGCCTTCATTCAGAGGACCTTATGCTGGCGCCATAGGCTATTTTTCATTTAATGGTTCATGCGACTTTGCAATAACGATAAGGTCACTATTTGTGAATGGCAGCAAGGCATATGTCCAGTCAGGGGCAGGCATCGTTATTGATTCTGATCCAGGACTTGAATGGGCAGAAACTGAACATAAGGCAAGCGCCCTACTTTCCGCTCTGAAGGAGGCAGCATCCGACTAAGAGGATTTTTGCTCAGTCAGTCAAATCGTGTTGTGTACTGTTTGTTGATTTCGTTGCTATTAAATTGAAAAAGAGCAGGATAGAGACTATTTCTCCAGTATCATTTTGAACAAGTAGATAATATAGTCCTATCCATCATAATAATAGCAAATTATCATTTTAATACTATCAATATAGTAATAAAGTCATTGATCCTCTTTTTGACACAAAAAGGAAAATCCTAGTGACTCGTTGGTGGCCTTGCAAACATATTATCTACATTTGTATGATACTCCACTGCAAGGGCAGGATCCTTCTGCCTTCCAGTAAGGATTCCAACCACAACATCATCCTTCTTCATTACCCCTTCCTTGCGGAGCTTTTTAACACCTGCGGGAACTGCTCCAGACGCCATTTCACAGTCAAAGCCATTTAGACCAACGATTGACATGCCATCGCTCATTTCCTTATCGCTCACCTCCACCACTACACCATTAGTAAAATCTAGGGCGCGTAGTGCCTTGACAATATTGGCAGGTCTACCTATCTGAATTGCAGTTGCGTGGGTCTTGGGTCTGATCCCTTTTTTGTCAAGGTGCGCATAATAGCGGTCAATGATTGCAAGATCTGGCCTGCCTCCGTTCCATCTTAAAGGCTTGTCTTCAAAGAATCCATTATAAAGTTTGTATAACGTATCTGCCCCCTCTGCATTCACTACCACAAGCCGCGGAATTTTCTTAATCCAGCCCCATTCATAGAGCTCAATTAAGCACTTTCCGCAGCTCGAAGCGTTGCCTAAAGCTCCACCCGGATACACTATCCAGTCCGGGGGGCTCCAGTCAAGGTATTCAAGGGCCCGGTAAAGGATGGTCTTTTGCCCTTCCAGGCGAAATGGATTGACTGAGTTTACTGTGTATCCCCCGGTTTCTTTCGCGTTTTTGAGCGATGCAGTAAGAGCGTCATCAAAATTTCCTTGTACTTGTATTATCTGCGCGCCAAACTGAAAGGCCTGACCGAGCTTACCAGGGGCAATTTCGCCTCTTGGGATGTAGACGTCACATGCCATATTTTCATTTGCAGCATACATCGCTGCAGAAGCTGAAGTATTGCCAGTGGAGGCACAAACTATCCTTTTTACGCCAATCATTTTTGCATGTGTCATCGCAGTCGACATGCCGTTATCCTTAAACGAGCCTGAGGGATTGTATCCTTCCGGTTGAAGAAATAACGAGTTATGGTCCATGCTTGCATACTCAGCTACCTTGCTCATTTTGTAGGGTTTGGAAAGGCGGCCTTCAGAGCCGTCAAGCGATACTAGCAAACGGGCGCATTCTTCAAAGTCTTCTGTGTTTATACCGACAAAATTGATTAGTTCGCGAAAGCGCCATACTCCACTTTCGTTGTAAATGTTTCCTCCATGATCTCTACGATGATAGAACTTCTCTATCAAGTCCCGGCTTTGCTTCTCACTATACTTTATATCGAGAAGCGAGCCACAGGAGCATCTGTAAATATCATTATTAATGTCATGAGTTAAACCGCATGAGGGATTGATGCATTTTTTGAAAGTAAGTGCATCCATATTATTGGAGCCTTCTGATTGTTATTTAGACGTTGTTCTAGATGCTGCTACTTCCTAGTGGTTTTTTCATACATTTTCAGTAGCTGCTGGATGACACCGTCCATATCATCCTCCCTTACCTCCGGCGAAACGGCGTGTTTAAGTAAATTGCTTATGGTGGTGGAGATCTCAGAACTCACTTCGTCAAAGCTGTCCATGTCGCTGTAGCTCTGTTGATAAAGCCTCCTCAATCGCATTGCATACATATGTGTTTGTTCATTCATTGTGACGTCATAGCTGCGATTGTTGACCTTTATCTTCTCCTTTATCATGTTCTACAC
>JAICPK010000100.1 GCA_025929855.1 Nitrososphaera sp. | reverse complement strand
CTGTCCAGCTCTCTCTGCTCCTGCATATTCTGTCCTTGGCTTATCGACAGATATTGAACTGGATAGGAACAGTAAAAGCGCACAACAGGCTAGCCAGCCATAACGAATCAACAAGCGGCGATATACCTGTACAATGATTGGATTTAACAATTAACAATTCCTTTACGATTCTCTTCCACTCGCCCTTGAAGAATATTCTATTATTATCTTCTATTAGCCCATTTCGAAATTAATAAAAAATTTTACTGACTATCACTAACTATTGACAGGAGAGACCCAGCTACGCGCTAGAAGAACTAGAATAAAGATTCTCAAGGCTATAGCAGATAAAAATGGTGTAGCTGGTTTTTCAGACATTAAGCTTTCTACAGGACTTTCTACTGGCTCTATCTATTATCATCTTGAGCGCATGGGCAACTATGTCACTAAAAACTCGAAATACTACATGATCACAGAAGAAGGTCTGCAACTCTTGCGTGAAGTCGATCCGAAATATGCAGGCGCTGCCACGCTTAAGAGAACAGAAGAGCAGGTACAGCCAGAAGGTTCTGATACATCAGAAGAAACCATCAGCCGGTCACGCTACTTAGGTGTGCGCCATTATGTCTTTTTAGGTGTAGTGCTGACAGCCACTGCATTTGCTGCTGCAGGTCTACTTACAGACTGGCAGGCCTTCTTTCTAAATGCAGGCGTCATAGCACCGATAGCAAGTGCAGCTACAATTGTAGCATCATTTTTGATGATAAGGTACTCTTATCCCGCAATCAGATACAGGGGCATGATGCTTTCAGTTTCAGCGCTTACAGTCTTGCTTGCAGGGCTGTTCGTATTTTCAGGCGTCCAATTCACTGGCGCATCACCTGTGAAGCCATATGATAATACGATGGATGCCCTGCTATCATCATATTCTCTACACTGGCAGATCAGATAGGTATAGCACGTGCTGACTGACAGAAAAAATCCCTTGACATTCTCGATTTGTGGATAAGGAGTAAAAATACGCTATATGCTGTATCCAATACATTATTTTGGAATACTGAAACAGAGAATGGCCATACATCCTAGGAAAGCTAAGGCATATAAAAGTCTCAATGACCGAGAGGATCTAATTCCCACAAAAACAGTTGATAGTGTGGCACTAATAAGTGACAATCATAGAAATGCCTAAAGATTGAACAGTACTATCAATTGATTAAATAACAACTGAATTAATGACAGAAGAATCACCAGAACCATTAATTTTAATGTTATAGAATTTATAGATAGTAACTAGTTTTACCTGCCTATTCAAACATTACCATTGCTTTTGGCATCCTTGTACCGGAACTTGTCTAGTTTGATCAACTGGTGGTACGACCCAAACCGCGAGCTGTCGATGCTGTCAAGCGATGAGTCCTGATCCTCACTTTCATCAACAAACACCTTCAGTGTCCGATATGCAGTAGAACGTTGTACTGGTATCCTGCCAGCGGCTCTTATCAACTGCCGGATCTCTTTTGGTCTCATCAGCTGCCCATGTGGTGCACCTGCAGCTGTAGATATACTCTCGTTGATCAGAGTACCGCCAAAGTCGTTTACGCCAGCTGCAAGCAACAGCTGTGACATCCTCGCCCCTTCCTTAACCCATGAGACTTGTATGTTAGGAATGTGATTGTTCAACATTATCCTTGCCACAGCGTGCATCTTGACGACCTCGTTGCCATCTGCCCCCGATCTGATTCTAGGAACGGTCTTGCGGTTGTACATCGGCGCTTCAGTGTGTACAAAGCTGAGCGGTACAAATTCTGTAAAGCCATGTGTCTGCTTTTGGATGTTACGTAAAAGGTCAATGTGCTCTGCCTTATGGCGTGATGTTTCAATGTGGCCGTACATTATGGTTGAAGTAGTAGGTATTCCTAGAGCATGAGCTTGCTTGATGACTGCAGTCCAGTCTTTCACTGAAATCCTGCCCGGCGATATCATATCTCGTAGACCCTGGTCAAGAATCTCTGCTGCAGTACCCGGTAAGCTCCCAACGCCAGCCTCTTTTAGCATTTTGAGGTATTCTGGCACGGGTGTTTCAGATCTTACTGCTCCATATAGCACTTCTTCAGGAGAAAACGCGTGGATGTGTATGCCGGGCAGTTCCTTCTTAATTGCCTTGCAGATGTCGATGTAGATATGCCCATCCATCTTGGGTGGCAGGCCAGCCTGTATACACACCTCCGTGGCGCCAAAGCTTGCAGCTTCCTGCGCTCTTTTCACAATCTCCTCAATAGGAAGAAAGTAGCCTTCCTCTTCGCGAAAGTCTCTACTAAAAGCGCAAAAGCCGCACTGCTTGATGCATACGTTTGTAAAGTTGATGTTCCTGTTAACCACGTACGTTGCATAATCACCCAAAGTCCTTCTGCGGAGTTCATCTGCGACCATTATTGAAAGGTTCAGTTCAAGGCCAGTAGAATCAAAGAGTTTGACTGCCTCATCTACTGATATATCCTTAGCGCTCAGTGCCTTGTCAAGGGCTGACGCCACTATAGGATCGGCATTTTTAAGTAGCGAATCAATCATTGACATAATAATCCTCCTTTACTAATCCCGAGCTGTCAGCAACCAAGCTTGCATACTTTTGCAGCCGCTCCGACGTAATAAATCCACCTTTGAGGAATTCAGGATAGATTGGAAGACGTGCTCTGAGCCTGCGGCCCTTGCTTTCAGTTACCTTTCTTACTAGTCCAACAGAAGGCCAAGGAAACTCAGGGTTAACATGATCAATTGTAACTGGGGATATGCCACCCCAGTCATTTATGCCGGCGGATATGTAGCGGCCAAAGATATCAGGGTTGAGGTTTGGGGGTACTTGAATATTCATGTCCGGCATCGCGATCCTTGCTATAGCAACTGATCGAAGAAAATACTCTGGTGATACTGGTGGAAACTTTGCCATACCGGTATCCGGCTTGGGAGCAAAGTTCTGCATTATGACTTCCTGTATGTGGCCATACTTTTCGTGCAATTGCCTTATCATAAACAGCGAATCAATCAGATCTTCTTGTGTTTCACCTATGCCTACAAGCAGACCAGTAGTAATAGGGATCCGGAGCTCGCCGGCACTCTCAAGTGTTTTCATCCTTACCTTCGGATTCTTACTTGGTGCATCTTCGTGTGGCATGCCCTTCTCCATTAGCCGCTCGCTTGAAGTTTCAAGCATAAGTCCAAGGCTTACATTAATGTCTTGCAGCATAGACATTTCCTTTTTGGTCAGGCTGCCAGCATTTGTGTGTGGAAGCAATCCCGTTTTTTCAAGAACAAGCTCACTCATGCAGTAGATGTATTCGACAGTTGAGGAATAGCCAAGAGAACGAAGCCAAGTTCTCGCCTGTTCGTATTTTTGCTCCGGTCGCTCACCCGTTACAAACAACGCTTCTGTGCAGTGAAATTTTTTGCCAGCCTCTGCTATCGCAATAACCTGACTAGGGTTCAGCATCGAAAGCATTGGATCATTGGGTTCCTTTTTGTAGGTGCAGTAGGTGCACGTGTCACGGCAGAGATTTACTATATTAATGAATACTTTCCTTGAATACGTAATTACGTCTGGTCTTGACATGTCCCTCATCCTGCCTGCGGCCATCAACAGCATATCAGTCGGACATTCTGCCATCAATTGATACGCCTCACTTTTCGTCACTCCCGAGTCCAAGGCACGGTGAAGCATCTCGGCAATAGCATGATTAATGAGCAAATGTAGTAGTAATGGAAAGTGTACATCACTAATAAACAATATTGGGGCTTTGTAGATTGCATTAATGATAAAAGAATAGTAAAAAGAGTCAGTCGGTTTGTTAGTTTTTCATCTTCCTCTTCTTATTACTATTTATCTTCGTTTAGTAGTGGCTTACTGACGCTCTCTAAGCAATTTAAAAACAGGTGGAGAGATAGTTCCCATACCATAAAATAAGAATATTCAAATCAATGACAAAAACAGAGGTCGAAAGGCAAAAACAATCTCTTTACAACACAGGAAAAAGATGAGGGTAAAGAACTTCTTGCTATCCTCCGCTAGAAGTTCTCACAATCTGCAGTTTTAGTGTCTCCTTCAGTTTCATTATAGTCTGTGATTGTATCTTCTCCTCCACCACAGATGAATCTATTTGCTCCTCCACCTCCAATCAATATGTCATCACCTTCTCCCCCGATTACATTAGG
>JAICPK010000088.1 GCA_025929855.1 Nitrososphaera sp. | reverse complement strand
TACGAAATCTCTGACAGTTATTATTACTTTGATACTCAGCGGGCAGACTTTTTTTTGAGAGTTAGCCACCAACAGCTAGCATTGGCTGTGAATAAGAAGGCTTGAAATTGAAAGGGCAGGCATAACATAAATGAGACTTGTAGACACCTTCAAGGCGAGTCTGGATCCATATCTCTTCAGGCTTTACCGCAGATACCTTTATTCAAGATACAAAGCAACCGATGAGCTTGCACAGGCAGAAGTAGTACACGAGAAGGCAAAAGAAAGTCTGCTCAAGATGACAGACAAGTTTAGGCAAAATATGACATATTTTGATCCTGGTGACCAGCTGGCAGTTGAAATTGAAAATTATGAATTGAAAAGCCCAGTTGGGATCGCAGCAGGGTTTGATAAGAACTGCGAGGTACTTAGGCCAACGTCATATGTTTTTGGCTTTCTGAATCCTGGCAGCGTGCTGAAAAATCCTAATATTGGCAACCCCCAGCGGCCAAAGAGTGAGGGCACTGTCAGGATTGTAGTTGATGATGAAAGGAAGGCAATAATTAACGCACAAGGGTACCCTCACAAAGGCCTCGATTATACAATTTCAAATTTAAGAAAATTCATGGGAGGTTCAAGAGGCAATGCCAAGATCCTGCTTAACTTTTCCGGCATTACAGACATCTATGCTGAAGACGCGGTACTGGATTCATGCAAGGAAATTCTAGTTAGATCTGCACCCCATATCGACTTTGGATTTGAAGAAAACAGGACTTCGCCAAACACTGATTTCAATAAGGTGCTTCAGACGCCTGATTTTACAAAAAAGATAATCGACCTTATGAACACACATATACCAGGCAAGGTTAAGGCGTCTAAGATATCTCCATACAGCAAGCTGCCGCCATCAGATGAAGAAAAGAAATCCAAGCTCAAATCGATCAAGATATTTTATGAAAATGGCGGGCAAATGGTCACACTAGGCAACACAAGGTCAGTGGATACCAAATCTACTAGGCTTTGCCGAAATTTTGCAAGAGAAGTTGCCGGTGAAAGCGGTAAGCCGCTTTTTCCTTACATGCTGAAGCTGGTAGAGGATGTACACAGAGCATTTCCGGATATAATGATAGTTGCCTGCGGCGGCATTTTTTCAGGACAAGATGCTTGGAAAGCGTACGAAAAGGGCGCGACTCTGCTCTCGCTCTATACCGCTCTTACATTCTATGGTTTTGGTGTTGTAAGGGACATACACGATGTTTTGAAAAGAAAGCTAGGTAGCGAAACCTTACAAGATTTTATAGAAAAGCGAGACAGCCGTCTGAGGTAAATACTAACACAAACCATTGCAAAGTATTGGAAACCTTTTAATGCACCTGTAATCACCTTCCTCTGAAAGGAATAGGGATTTGGAGCGTTGGGAAAGTATCCTAAAGTGGTTCTTGCTGCCGATCGCACATTGATGTCCCCTTACAGAGGAATATCGCTTGCGTCATTCTTTGGCTGTGCCCCAGCACTGGACTTTAACAGAGATCACAATTCATTTTGGTACTATGTCATGCGCAATCAGGTCACTCCAAGAGTACTTTTTGATTTTATTTGCAATCCTATTGACCATACAAATGGCGTCGCCAATTACGCTCCTTATGGCCTAAGAAAGGTTGAAGCTGCGCTCTTGAGGGACGGCTACAAGCAGGAGGACGTCGTAGTTTCCCACCCAGATCACATCGAGAAATTCATTGGGCCAGAAACTGAAGTTGTCGGGACATATGAGATGGATCCGCTTGGGATGGGTCCAGTCACCATGACATTCACCTATGGCCGCAAACAGATGTCGTATGATGAATTTTACAGCCGTGAGCTTCATATGAGGATCAATGCTGCCAAGGCAAGGACAGGAAGCAAGGCCAAGGTGATTGCTGGCGCCTCTGGCACTTGGCAATATAACTACGACCCAGCCAAGATAGAAGAGTATGGTCTTTATGGCATTGTCGAAGGTGAGCTGGGAGGTATCGGCCCCGAAATCGATGGAGCGGGAGGCAGATTCTTTGATGCGATTATCGCAGGTGAGTGTGACACTGCCAATCCGTTCAAGAAGAGTCAGTTCAAGGTTGAGATTAAAGAATTTGCTAGAAACGGCAGAACGCACCATGGTAGGTTCATTCACTACTGGAATGAGCCATCGGTCAATGAGATTCCAACAATTGTTAACCCTAGTATGCATGGCATGGTTGAGGTTATGCGTGGCTGTGGACGCGGCTGCAAGTTCTGTGATGTAACACTGAGACCACTCAGGTATTACCCAGTTGAAAAAGTGCAAAAGGAAATAGAAGTGAACATGAAGTACGGTGGATTAAAGAATGCCTGGGTACATAGCGACGACATTTTTGTCTATGGTCTCAACCCTAGGACAACAAAGAACATGCAGCCTAATAGGGAAGCCCTAGAAGAGCTGTTCAAGGGTATCATGGCAACTGGCATAGAACATACAAACCCAACTCATGGAACGCTTGCTGGTGCAATCGCAGATGAGCGACTTATCCCCAATGTATCTAAGATAATTAGAGCCAGCCCTGATAACCACATTGGCATCCAATGCGGTTTTGAGACGGGCAGCATAAGGCTCATTGGCAAGTACGCAGATCGCAAGCTCGCCCCATACAAGCCTGAAGAGTGGCACTGGGTAGTCAAGACGGCCATTAAGACACTCAATGAGAACTACTGGGTTCCGGCATTCACACTCATTATGGGTCTTAACAACGACGAGACACAGGAGGACAGCTGGGAGACGATCAGGCTGATACATGAGCTAGAAACTGAGCAGCCAGAAAGCAAATTCACTACGACTCCGCTTACCTTTGTGCCTATCGGGCTTCTTGAAAAAGCAGACTTTTTTGACATTGGCAATACGATGGACCCTGGGAAGCTGGGCGTCATGTACAAGACTTGGCAACACAATTTCAAGTATGGCATCCAAAAGTTCATGGGCAGAGTAGGGCGCAACAATCCGATAAAGGACTGGTTCTTCACGCAGTTAGCTTCAACTCTTGGAGGCGTGCCGCTCTCTGCGATGGAGAGATTCGCAAGGAGAAAGGGCTTTGAGCATGAGCATGCCATTGAAAAGATAAAAGCAAAATACTGGTAAAAGGCTTCAACTTTATTAGAACACAACCTTCTTACCATGCCATAAAAATCGGCATTGTAGGATGCGTGAAGTAGGACAATAGCCTGCTAAGAGCTTTATTGCAACCTGATACACAGTCAAGCTAAAGGCTTGAGAAGCTAGCAAAAAACTAAGTCAAGGCTGCGAGGCATGGCGAGAAAGTACTATAGTGAGCCTGGGAGATGCAACAGCATTTGGAGAAATTGTCGTAATTGCAACTTGCAAGAGGAAACACCAAAGGGGGATCACGAGGTTGGAGAGAAGAATTTTACAGAAAAGGTCATCATCATCATCATTATTGATATTACAAACCCATTTGACCTTTCAAAGGTTTAATTTTCAAATCTAATTTTATGGATACAAAAATAATGGATTAGTTTTGTTAATGCCCTTTTCTTATTGCGTCTATTTTCTTCTTGTAGTATCTGTTTCTTTCTCTTCAGTCGTGCCTGTAGTCCTGCCTGTCGTTGTTGTTGTTCCTGCTGTTGTTGTACCGCCATAGCTACCCTCTTGTATCCTGTTAGCCGTCTCCCTTGCGTTCTGCCCAAAGATCCTTGCAGTAGTTGAAGTTACCTTTGCGATTTCCCTAGAATTGTGCCTTGCATAATTTGTAGTTGCTCTACTTGCTTCAATTCCTGCAAACATCATATTAGTTGCCATGCGAGTACCTGCTGCTACTGAGTCAGCCATCGCACTTATGCCTCTTGCATAAATGTCTGCCATGTCCCTAGGCGACACGCCCATCCACGACCAAGGTTGCATCATACCCATCATCCAGTAGTTGTTGTTGTTGCCACTAGCGCCGCTGCTGGTTCTCTCTGCAAATGGAGTCCATGCCGATTGCATTGAATTAATTACCTCTTTCTGTGAATCCAAAAAGTTATCTGCAATCTCTCGCGTCGCCTCGGCTGTTTCGTTCTGGAAATCTGTAACAGTCTGAGAATACCTTGGAGTCTCTCTCCTTACTTCTTCTAGGGCTCTGCGAATGTTGTCTTTTGTTTCATCAATTGACCTGTTGATTGCATCTTGTTGTTGTCTTTGCATTAAATCTGTCCTTTCACGTTCCTCTCGTCTAGACATGCCAAAACGGTGGCAATTAAAACATATAAGCGGATAGTTGTGGTCTTTGTGTGCCAGGAATGCGCCTCTATATCCAAGACATGGAAAAATCACTCTAAAAGCTTAAGATTAGGGAGTGTTCCTTTAAAAAGTTGCGTGAGCCTCTAAGCTCACAGAGACTCACGTTTGATCGCATCCTTGCCAGCTGATCTCTTCGAGGTCAGCTGGTGGGTTTGTTTAGCGGTTAGAACATGTCGTTATTATTATATGTTTCAACAATAATTTCTGTCTACATTCATGCAGATCGATTTGATAGAATCAACTCTCAAATGTGAG
>JAICPK010000011.1 GCA_025929855.1 Nitrososphaera sp. | reverse complement strand
GCACAGCCTCCACTCAACTTGCTCTTCAATCCGTCACTCCTTATCAGAAAAGATGTCTGGAACATAGACATTGCACAGTTACTGGAAATGTTCCTACGATTGCTCAATGCCACAGGCAATAAGGATCTGCGCATTTGCGGATTGGCAGCAGTCACTTCGTCGATGATCTATCGGCTAAAAGTGGAAAGTATTTTTGTACTTGAGAAAATAGCGATGCAAAAGAAAGGCCTCAATGACGGAACCAACGACTCGCAGCAGCAGGTACCTATACCACAGCTAAACCCAATCGAGATACCATTCAGAATTGAACCAACATATCCAGTGTCAGTGGAGGACTTGCTCCACATGCTAGAAAATATGATAATGGAGCTTGCAAACCCTCGTTCGAAAAGAAAGAAACAAGAACTCGAGCTTGAGCCTGTCGAGACTTTTAATTTTGATCAATATCTTATCAAATTTGAAAAGATAATCCAAGATTACGAAGACATGATCTATGACATAGTGGCTGCAGACGGTATACTTATGTTCAAGACGCTGGTTAATAAGTTGGAGCCAGTTGAGATGGCAAGATGCTTTATAGCTATGCTATACCTTGCAATGAAGAATAAGATCAAGCTGGATAATCCAGAAGAAGATTCAGACGACATAAAGATGACTCTCGCCCAGCCTTTACAAACAACAAAATAGCAGTAAAACAATACAAAAATAACAATATACAACAACAACTACAGAGCAATAAAGTAATAAGCCGATTCTTAAAAGAAAGAGAGAGATACAGACCTTGCGCGAGCCGGCTCTTCCAGAACATGAAATTGTCGCTAGAATAGAAGCGGCTTTATACTCTGCAGGTAGACCTCTGTCGCTAGATGAGTTGGTAAAGGCATCTGGTACAAATTCCAAGGAAAAGACACATAGGGTCGTAAACGACCTTGCAAAGAAGGTCAAGTCAACCTTTAGGGCAATTGAGATAGCTCAACTTGAAGACGGTAACTATGTTTTACAGCTAAGGCCAGAATATACGCCGCTTGTGCGCAAATTCGCGCAGCATCCTTTACTTCCATCAGGTGCACTAAAGACACTTTCTTATGTTGCATACGAGCAGCCAGTGACTTCAAAGAGGCTAGTGCAGATAAGGGGCAGCCAGGTTTATTCTCACATCAAAGTGCTGGAGCAGCTCCAGTTTGTAGAGCATGAAAACCTTGGCCGGCTTAAAGTGTACCGAACCAGCCCTAAGTTCCAGAATTATTTTGGTATAACAGATCTCAATGCCGTAAGAAGCAGGCTAATGACGGCCACCGCCACTACAGCAACAAAAGCAAACAACCAGCCACAACAGCGCTCAACTACTAAACACATCCCCTCATCCGCTGCGCCTGCTGGTGCAACAACTGTTGGAGGCGGAGCAACAGACGCTCAGCTGCCAGAAAAGACTTAATTAGAGCGGGAAAAATTATCTACTGCACTGCTATGCGAAAATCGATAGAAAACCTAGGCGGACGCAAGTTAACTGGCGGACGCAAGGTTGCAATGAGAGGAAGACGTAAGTATGAGATTGACAGATATCCAAATGAAGCGGTCGCGGGGCCTACCCAGATCATTACTCGAAGGAGTAGAGGCAATAACAACAAAGTCGCTTTCAAGACAGCAGAGTTTGCGAACATAATTGATCAGGAGAATAAAAAGGCAACGAAATCCAAGATCTTGAGAGTTACTAAGAACCCTGCAAACAGGGACTATGAAAGAAGGGGCGTCATCAGCAAGGGCGCCATTATTGAGATTGAAAACGGGACAGCTAGGGTCGTGTCAAGGCCAGGGCAAGACGGAGTAGTAAACGCTATTTTGATCAAGTCAACAACAACTACTACAGCAGCAGCAGCAGCAAAGGCCAAATAAAGTTAGTTAGTTAGTTTGTTATATAGTAACCGTTAAGAGCAAACAAGGGTTTCTTTTATTTGTGGACTTATCATGGGATGGTCCGGATCCAAAAGACACAGCTGTCTGCCCATATCCGGTGGAGTTTTATTGCAAGCCTTCCCCTGCTGAGTCGTTAAACTCACTTGAATCCGGGCGGCTCTTCCTTCAAGTCGATCTGGGAGGAGGTGTGAGATCAGTTGCAGGACGGCTCGTTAACAAAGCCAAGTCAGAGAACCTTGACAGGCTGCAGGACGGGGCCGCCAGCAAGATAAAGCGACAGACATCGCTCTCCACCTTATTCGTGCAGGACAGTCAACATCCCACCAGATGGATAGGCGAGATGAGCATTCCAGCCAGCTGGCTAGAAGGTAGCACAAGAACCCATCAGAGAACAGGTGCAGCTAGCCCCGAAACTAGTAGTGATTTCTATAATCTTGAGATAACCTACACGCTTGACAACGACAACAATTGTACCGCCCGTTTTTCATCAGAGGATGCATTTCACTGGCAATCGAGGTCCAAGTGAGCTGTAGCGAGAGCCCTTGCATATATATGCAAGCAATATATTTTTTATTATTTCGTAAGACATAGAGGATCGGGAAACTCCATTGAAAGACTACGACCATGTGGTGCTGTGGCTGGACTACTTTAATAAGAACCTTAAGAGGCGGCAAGGCAGGAAGGTAAAGCGCGATCAGGCGGTCTTTGATCCTACCGTCCAGGAGTTAGTCGAGGCAACCAGAGCTGCAGGCTTCCAATTATCGGATCAAGAGATAAACAGCAATGCAAGGTTCCCTCGCAGATCATTTGTCAAATCGGGCTACGTAATGGTGGCAAAAAAGGAAGGTATCAAGAAGTCCCAGATAATTAATGCAGTAGCCAACAAATTACTGCGAGGGAGCTTGCACAAATCCACTAAGAAATAAACGATTTGGTATTGTGCAAGGGAGATGTGTTGGATGTGTGTCTCTCTCTCCCCTCTCTTTGTTTTTCCTCCTAGTTTAGTTACATTGAAGAGAGGGTTAGTATTAATTACAAGAAATAACAATAATATCCGGCTCACAACCTTACAATAAAAGTAATCAAATTATGCCAATTACCCAGACGAACGAAGTAGGAGAAATCATACATCTTGCAAAAAGTGGGAGATTAATAGTGAAACTCAATGCTGCGGGTGCTGAAAGGATCAAAGCTGGCGAGTTGCTGATCGATGGATCGGGTAGAAAGGTCGGCAAGGTGGCTGAGTTATTAGGTCCAGTAAAGACGCCATACGCGTCTGTTATAACGATGACAGATAGGACAAGCAGGCTTGTGGGATCCAAAGTTTTTGGAGGCGGTTTTGCTAATAAACCTCATGATCGGAGCAGAAGGTTTAGCCGCTCCAAGTCGAGATAGTTAGAAAAAAACTAAAAGAAAAAGTTGTACATATTAACAGGTTTTCGAACGGAGCGGAGGCAAAAGGCTTTTTTAGATTTACCTCTATAACCTCCTTCTGCACTTGCGGTTTGAGTACGTAAACCCTATGGCTGGGCTCGCAATGTTCATCATTGGGCTTTTCTTAATAGTATTTGGCTATTTTGAATATGGGATAACACCTGTAGTAGTGGGCCTCGTCCTAATTGCATATTATAGGAAATATCTGTGGCAGATTCTGGGAATCTCGCAGCCTTAGCTAACCATCTTTATAGCTGTTGGAAGCACATCTGTACCCATGAGGAGGCCTAGCCTACCGCGGCGGGCATAGTTTTCAGTGAACCTTGCGCTCCCATCCTGCTTTACCCTTCTACCAGAAACTAGCAGGGGAACTGGATCATCGCTATGCCCCTTCTTTACACATGGGGTAGAATGATCACCAGAAACTACTATGGCTGCATCGATGCTATTCAACTCCTCCATTAGCGTACCAAAGAAGCGTCTATCAATATCCTCTATGTTCTTCTTTTTTCCCCGTGCGTCGCCGTCGTGGCCAAACTCGTCTGGTCCCTTGATGTGGACATAAATTGTATTGACCGACTTGAGGCTATCGACAGCAACTTTTGCTTTTTTCTCATAGTCAATAGTATCACCTGCTTGGAACATCTTTATCCCCAACACCTTGGAAATCCCGATCTCGACTGGCATATCAACAATGCCTCCTACAGTCATGTTATACTTTTTGTTGATCGGTTCGACATTTGGATACTTGTTGCCAGAATCACGCGCAAGAATGCAGTTCATAGGCTTTTTGCCGGCTGCTATTCTTGTTCTGTTGACTGGATGATCCTTTAGAAGCTGCACCACTTGAGTTGTAAATTCATTTAACATTTTTGCAGCGACTTTGGCCGGCTCTGTGTCTTCCTGTGCCTCAGATTCTTGTATATATATATCCTCGGCAGTGACTGCCTTGGCTATTCCCATGCCGTCTACTTTGTCATAAGCAGGATCAGTGTTGCTGATCTTGTCTGATAATTTGATCTTGGCATGTCTGAACCTTATGACCACCCTGTGTGCAATGGTCGGCTCCAAGGTCACAGAACCATCCTTATCGCTGAACCGAATGTTGTCGCTCAGCGTCTTGCATACAGACTTTGCTTCTTCGATACTAATGACCCTACCTGCACGCCTATCTACTACTTTCAAATTCTCATCCACCGTTGCAAAGTTGCCCCGCAGCGCAAGGTCGCCTTCGCGGAAATCAATGTTGCAACCTATTGATTCAATGACCCCACGGCCGACGTAGCTACCATCTTTAAAGCTATAGCCCAGCATGTTGAAAACTGCAATATCAGATTGGGGAGCTATTCCCTTGCCCACACTGATAACCCTTCCCATCGAGCCATTTCTTGCCAGCATGTCAAGATTAGGAGTATATGCTGCTTCAAGAGGGGTTAGATCATTCAAAGAGGGATGAGGCAAATCGCCAATCCCATCAAGCAAAACATAGACTAGCCTGATATCCTTCATAGCGACGGAAGGATGGCTGATCAATTTAATTTTTTGTGCGTCTGTGTGTATCTTTGTAATACGCAAAATATTTTCTCAGCACTTCTATGTATGGCTGAACTATTTCAAAAACCTCATTATCCTCCTCTTTTGACAGTTGACGCCGGTATCGCTCAAGAATCATTCCCTCTGCTAAGCCTTTGTAATAGCCTACTCTGTGCCCATAAAGAAAATCCGGAACCTGATGGCATTTCCAGATACGTTTTAGTTTTGGCACACGCTTTTTAGGTACCTTTGGTGCTGCCATGTCATTTTCGATAACAGCTTCAATGATATTTCTAATATCCTCGTCTACCATCACATGCAGATACATACATACACAGATATACTATATTAGCTACCTGAATCTGCAAAAAAGTTTATACTCCTTAATAGAACCAGGTCCCTTATCAGGTATACTTGGAGGAGCGGTGCACCTTCTGCCAGCGCATAGTAATAGACAATAACAGGCAGAGGACTGAAGATTTTGGCATCAAGAGAAACGACAAATATCTCTGCTCACGTTGCGTCAGGGCTTTTGAATTTTCTCTTGGAAGCTAAAAAGTTACAGAACATTTAATTAAAAGCAATTAGAGCCTTTTCTAGGCTGAAAAGTTTGGGGGATTTACGCAAAGATTACGTTCTTGACAAGTTTATTGTCATGCCTGAAGCTAGCCAAGCTGTGTCAGAGGACAGAAATAGTGATGGAAGCAATTGCCCGTATTGTCCTGGTAATGAGTCGATGACTGAGCCGGCAATCCTTGCGCTTGTGGTCAAGGAAGGTATGCTCCAGCGTCTCTCAGATAGTGAAGACAGTATAATAGAGGACTGGTCAGTGAGGGTGTTTCAAAGTGAAAAGCCAGTAGTTGCCACTAGTTCCGCTACAAGCTACAGTGAGAAACCATTGTACAGTGAGCCGGCCTACGGATACCATCAGATAGTGGTTGCATCGCCAGATCATAACCAGAGCCTTTCACACATTTCTGTCGAGCAATGGGGTAATGTTCTTGTGGTCATCCAAGACCGCGTAAGGTGGCTTTATACCCAAAAAAGTGTAACATATGTCTCAATCTATGTCAACAGCGGTGCCAGCGCAGGCGCGCAGGTGAGCCATCCTCACCTAAATATAGTTACTTTTTCTAGTATACCTCCGGTTATCGATACGGAGGCAGAAGGTGCACACAGATTTATGAATGAGAATGGCAATTGCCCTGCTTGCAGCTTCATCGGAGTTGAATCAAGCGGTCCGCGCCAGATTCTTGCTACTGACAATTTCATTGCTTTTTGTCCTTGGGCCCCTACTTATCCATATGAATTCTGGGTCTATCCAAAAAGACACATAACATCATTTTCAAAGATAACACAAAAGGAGATTAATGACCTTGCACTGATGCTACGGGCTACACTTGGTGGCATGTCAAAGGCGCTCAGGGATGCTCCATTCAACCTTGTATTCCACCTGTCCCCGGAAAAGAAGAATAGCCGCCTGATCCACTGGCATATTGAAGTGTATCCTCAAATGAATACTTGGTCAGGTCTTGAGAGGGGTTTTGGAGTTTTTGTAAACCATGTAAGACCAGAAAAGTCAGCTGAAATACTTGGGTCATCATGCAGGAAAGAGCTGGCAGGGCTTGTAGGAATCGTCTGACAAAATGATCATGCTAGAGGACATCGATACTTATGACACAGGAATAGGCCATTGAGGGCTTACTTAGAGCTAGACCATATGATTTAATTATCAACTAATAATAGAATCAGGTATTAATAATGAACTTACAGATGGAGGATTGGACTTCCCTTGCATCCCTTGGCCTTGCGGCAATGTTTGTCGCGCTTTTGCTATCATTTTACAACTTTTTGATCGGTCCTGGAGGCACGGGGCCTGAGCGGGTAGTTGAGCCAGGTAGCCTGCTGCTACAGCTCATCTTTATCTCAGCTGCTCCATGTCTAGTACTTGCTGGCTTTGCATTTGCCATGGCCAAGACCTATGGGTCCCCAATAGGGGGCGCGCTGCTCGTAGCAGCCGGCATCATGATAGTTGCAGGTATGGTCATTGGTGTAACCATGGTCCCGAAGATCCCAAGCCAGTATATTGTGGGAGCAGTGGGAGTCGCACCCTTCATCTTTATGCCAGCTGGCGCAGGCGTAACTGGAATAGGAGGCTACATGCTTGCTGTATCAAAAAGAAGGCGTATCCACAGCAGAGACTTGGATGATCTTCGTTGAGAAAGAATACCAGTGGCTTTAAGGAAATCCATGTGTCAACGAACCCGTTGCCTATTGAGGTGTCAGACAACGTCCAATCCGTTTTTGACAAGGCTCGAAGAGACAAAAGCCCTGTGCTTGCAATAGTCACTGGCACTAAACCAGATTTTTACAAGCAGGCTCCGCTTGTACTTGAAGCAGTAAGGGAAAAGCTTCCGGTATTTGTCGTTGACACAGGTCAACATTTTGACGAAGTTCTCAGATTCGGCATAGAAGAGTTCCACCTTCAGAAGTTTGTTGGCTGCAACCTCCAGATACGTGGAGACTTAATGGAAAAGGCAAGTGAGCTAATAATCAAATTCGGCTCATTCGGCAGGTACTGCAAGAAGCACTTTGAGACTGAGTCTCTCCTCCCGATAGTGCATGGCGATACACTGGTTGCAGGCATTGCCCCGCTTGCATGGGTTTTTGGCATGGGTCAGAAGGTTGGGCAGAATGAGGCAGGCCTCCGTTCCATGAGCCCCGAAGCCATAAAGTTGCTAAAGACAGGACGAGAACCGACAAGACCGGAGATACAAAAATTTGTGGGCAGTCAATTTGACGGCAAATGGTTTATTGCGAGGGAAGAACCCTTTCCTGAGCAGATTGATACGTGGATATGTTCAGCAGGCACACAGTTTTTCTTTGCTCCAACTAAGCTTAACAAGGATAATCTAGTGAGGGAAGGATATCCGGAGAACTTTGTCTATGTTGTAGGCAACTCGGTGGTGGATGCGATCCATATCAAGAGAAAAGAGAGACCCCAGCAGAGCATCTTTACTTTTTATCCTCAACTTGAAAGAGGCGACTGGATAAGGATGGACATTCATAGGCGAGAGAACTTGACAAAGAATCGCTTTATGTCAATTATTGAGGGACTTGTGGAACTTATCAAGAACACAGACAAGAAAGTTGTCCTAGTTTTGCTAAACGCCACTGTAGCTGCACTCAAGCAATACGATCTTGAATTCAAATTGCATAGCCTTGCCGAGCAGTATCCAGAAAAATTATTAATGACGCCTTTATGGAAAGAATACGCACATGTCATAGAATTCCTTGACAGCGGACATTGCTGGGCCGAAATGACGGATTCTGGCTCAATGCAAGAGGAGCTACTCTACTTTCCTAAAATAACATCTATGACTGTCAGGCTCAATACTGACAGGCCAGAAACGATATTTGATGCACAGAGTAACATACTTGTCCCCCCCCTGAGCGCGAGTTGGATAGTATCTATGGTTAAAGAGGCTTCCAATAGAGAAGAAGGATTGGGACTGAAGCTTCGACACAAGAAGCAGATATACGGTACACCAGGAGATGTTTCAAAGAAAATCATCCGAATAATCAAGAAAGAATTTGAAAATGGCGATGCGAACTTTTACCCCTGGCTGCACCAGAGGCTGGGACTGTGGAAGGAAAGTCAGGGACTTAACTACATGTAACACTAGAGGGCAAACTTGCCTCTCCTGACACCGGTCCGCTTTCTATCTGGTGCAGTTATGGAAAATAAATCCTTTATCATCTGTTCATACGCTTTGGTCATCATCTGGTTACGGCGCCTCATCATCTTCCTCTGAGTTTCTATTATCGAATTAATCTGCAGTTCGACATTTCTTGCTCCTATACTTGTGCCATAGATAGTGAAGCTTGGCACGTCTTGTGCGACAAGGCCATGCAAGTGAGAAGAAACGCCGATCCGTCTGCCACTGTAAATAAGAGTGCCAATTGATGTCTTGACCATGTCTGCGAAAAATGACCCCAGCTTGTTTTGACCAGTATCAATTTTCTTGTTCTTGCCACTGCTCATCTTGATGTTTCCGTATGTCATCTTTAGATCCGATGTCGTGGTCATAGCACCAATGTTTACCCATTCGCCAATATAGGAATGGCCTATGAATCCCGCATGGGCTTTGTTCGTATGATCAGAGATGACAGAGTGTTCTACTTCGCCCCCAATTCTGCAGTTGTAGCCAATGTAGCTAGCTTCAATGATAGTGAACTGCTTAACCTGCGCCATTCCATCAATATATGCTGGGCCGACTATCCTGCTTGCCGCAACATGGGCTCCCGGCCCTATGTATATACCTCCATATCTTACATCAAGCACAGTTCCAACCTCTACGGAGGCATTTCTCCCAAGCGCTACAATGTTGTTGCCAGTAACTGCGATCTCTTGTCCTAACTGCATTTCGTTTTTCATAGTAGAAACCTGCGTTGCAAGGGAATTTTCAAGAACACTGATTATATCCCAAGGCTCTGAGAGGATCCCCTGAGTGTCTTGATCTTCCAAATTGGTCAATTTTTCCACTTTTAGTTTCTTAACATCTATGCTCTTGCCTGCTGTAACGCAATCCTGCAGATATTCTATGTCTTTGTCGTTAAGTCTCGCAAGAAGCAGTCTTCTGTTGCTGCTGTTGGTAGTTATGGCAAAGGTGTGATTTAGTTTGAACAGGCGGTCAGGAGAGATTGCCCCAGGGTGCATTAGCCCATTAACAAACACAGTATCGCTACTTATCGAGCTTGGGTTTACCTTGCAGTTAGGGTGTCTCTCGGCTGTAACACATGCAAGATACTCTCTTGTAAGCAGAATTTCTGGTGTCAGCTTGTGCTCTTCAAAAAAGCTCTTTGCTCCTACCTTAATGTCAAATGTGGCCTTTGTAAGTGAAATTGGCTCAAAGTTTTGCCAATGTGAATCCTCAAAGAGGGCAATACTCATCTATATTTTGCCCAGCTTGCTTACATACTGCTTGTACGCATCCAAGTACGATTTTTTGTCACCAATGTCGATAAAACCGCTATCGATCCTAAATCCTTTGACAGTCCTCCTTTGCTCCAGCGCCTTCCTTACCGCATCATCCATCCCAAATGATGAGGACTTGGGTATTATCTTCAAAAACTGCGATTCCATAATGTAAGAGCCGATATTTATCAGGCCGCTTATCTCAGGCTTTTCACGCCATGAGGTGACTCTATCCTGACCATTAATGTCGATAAATCCATACTTTAGTTTAGTAGAGTACTGTAGAAGCGCCATGGTGACAAACGCCTTTGAGTCCTTATGCTGCCTTATCATCTTGCGCAAATTGAACTCATAGACAGAATCTCCATAGACACACACGAACGAGTCATCTTCAAGCAACCTTTCGGCAGTCTTAAGCTGGCCTGCTGTTGCAAGCGGACGTTCGGATCTTGCGTACTCAATCTTGACTCCAAATCGGTTGCCGTCCTCGAAATAGTCTTCTATTGTTCGATGAAGATAGCTGACGCAAATGACAATGTGGTCGATATCGCCAGCATTCTTCAACCACTCTATAATATATTCAAGGAGAGGCTTATTGCCAAGTGGGAGCATTGGCTTTGGAATGAAGAATGTATAGGGCTGGAGTCTTGTACCCAACCCACCTGCCAGAATTACCGCTTTCATGCTTTGTGTCTTTTTTCAGTTCTGTTATATATAACATAGATTGAACTATACAAAGTCAATAATTTTTCAATATTGCTTTGATCTTGTTTACGACTTCGGTAGGATTTCTTCCAAACAGGCTTATCATTGGCTCTTTTCCAATATCGCCTGTATGATAAATGACGTCTGCTAGGGGATTCTTTGAAAGCGCAGCAAGGATTCCCCACGCTACAGTAGACCCTTCTTTTCTTTTGATCTTTTTCGGTTCTTTGCTTCTGTTGTAGCTTGCCACAGAGAACAGTGACTTGCACACATCCACAATTTTTTCATCAAATCTGATGTTGATTGCAGACCTGAAGTCAGGGTTGACACTCATGTATGCAAGTACTGCCGATGCGACATGGCTGGAGGCACCAAACTTGATGTATGAAGCAGGTGCGGCGGTATTCTCGATCTTGATTATTCTTCCTCGCACCGCTGCTACATCTGATATATCGGATGCATTCAAGAGAGCATAAGCAAAATTGCTCTGTGTCTCAGGTATTAGCCTATAAAAGCCATCAAGCATGCTGACCTGCTCTGCTGCATGTTGTAGTTCCGACAGGGTATGGTAGCGATTGGCATCACGATAGACAGCTGAAAGCGGGTTAGCTATGGGCAAACCCCTCCCTATTTTTACTGCATTTCTGATGGCAGTATGTACATATTCATTTGCCATTCTGCAGGCGTCCGTAAGTGCCATGCCTTTTGTAATATATGCTGTGACTGCGGAGGAAAAGTTGCAGCCTGAGCCGTGGATTTCCCTCATCTCTAGCCGAGGGTTTGTGAATCTAGTGATGGTGTCCTTGGTGTCAACCAGCAAGTCAGTCACATGTGCAGACCCAAAGTGGCCGCCCTTAACAATGACGTTTTCTGCTCCTAACTTTTTGATCTGTTTAGCAGCTTCAATAGCGTCATTCTCTGTCTTAATCACCGTGTCTGCAAGTTTTTCAGCTTCCATCCTATTTGGAGTTATTAGAGTGGATAAAGGTACCAGTTTTGATACAAACGATTTGTATGCTTCTCTGCGGAGTAGTTTGGCACCAGTGCCTGCGGCAAGAATTGGATCAAGCACTATTGGAATCTTAGATGTTGTTTTTTTGAGTGAACGGTAAACTGCGTCTATTATTGGAGTACTATACACCATACCTATCTTGATGGCATTTGGCCGCATATCCATCATAACTGATCTTATCTGCTGTTCCACCATTGACGGTGATATCTCGAATATCTCGACTACGTGCTTTGTATTCTGTGCCGTTATTGCAGTTATCGCAGTGCATCCATAAACGTCAAGTGCAGAAAACGTCTTTAAGTCAGCTTGTATTCCTGCACCTGCCCCTGAGTCGCTACCGGCAATTGATAGTGCGATCTTCACCTCAGAATGGTAAAGGTAATAGGCTTTTCAATCTTTCTTGGACAATTCTAGATAGACATCTATCTATTTCTTAGAACAATTTTATCAATCGTAGTAATTCAAAGGATATTTTTCATATATAGCTTCATGGTTTATTATGCTAGACGACCATGTCAGCAGTAGCTATTTGGCCTACAGCAAATGCGGGTTTCAATTATTCTATTTGAGGATTAGCTTATGACTATAGCATTGCTGGATTCAATTAAACAAACATCACAGAATCATCAATGTATTTACTACATTCGTTGCAAGTGCCAGTAGTAGTGGTGGTGATAATTTTAACCACCAATCCCACTATATCAGCAAAGACGAATTGAGCTGCTAGGCAGCATATATGCATGATGATTACTGAAATTCTTCGGAGGTATCAGAGAGAAATATAATGCCAATCGGTAGTTTATCCACGTAAAAACAGACTACTAACAGACAACTACCAAAATCCTCAGAACTGGTTCTGAAACTCCTTTAATACTCCGTTGAACTATTTTCCTTTGTATTTCTTATGAAAGTTGGAATAGTCTTGCCACAAACTGGAGAATCTGCAACAAGAGAAAACGTCCTGCATATTGGAAAGGAGGCTGAAAAAGTAGGTCTAGATTCTGTTTGGGTATTCGACCGCCTTCTGTGGCCGCTCAAGCCCCAGACACCCTATGGGGGAGTACCTAATGCTCCCATACCAGTCGAATACCAAAATATACTCGATCCGCTGGAGACGCTTACGTACTTAGCAGCCAATACCGACCGAATTTCCTTAGGAACTAGTATAATTGATATGCTGTTTCAGAACCCTGTCATACTGGCAAGAAGATTTGCTACACTTGATATCTTTTCGGGTGGGAGGGTTATTGCCGGTCTTGCAATTGGATGGTCAAAAGATGAGTATGACGCTTCGGGCATACCTTACAGACAGAAAGGAGCAAGGGCTGACGAATACATGCAAGTGCTAAAACGAATTTGGACAGATGACGTGGTCGAGTTTAAAGGTCAATTCTACAATATACCAGCTTCAAAAATTGGCCCTAAGCCTGTACAAAAGCCACATCCACCAATACTACTTGGAGGATACACTCCAAAGACCTTCCCACGAATAGTAAACTATGCAGATGGTTGGATACCAATTGCTGGCTCTGTATCATTGGAACAGCAGGAACAGGCTATAAACGGGTTAAGAGAAAGTGCAAGAAAGGCAAACAAGGATCTATCAAATATTCGTATAATTGTTTTATCATATCCAAATGTGCTAGACTCTTCTTCAACTTCTTCGTCCAACCAGCAGAGATCGCCATTGACTGGCACCATCGACCAAATTGGAAGTGATGTAGAGCGAATCAAAGCAATGGGAGCAGAGCATATAATTTTTGGTTATGCCTTTTCTCCAATAGGCAGAGATGTGAAAGAGATGATGGATGTAACAAAGCAGCTTGCTAGATTTGCCAGATAAGAAACTATTATCATCATTGGAAACAAAAAATTGCATCGTTTCAAATTCAGGAATTGCTCCATGACGCTACTTTCTTTGGTGTTATTATGATACACATTTCCCCTACCCCCACCTTTTGATATTGAATATATTTTGTCATCAGCTTTTTGTAAGCTTCCCTCACCTGAATGTTTCCTTCTGTTTTGCTTGCGACCGATGCCTTCCCTTGTATCATTACAAAGGCCAATTTTGTCCAATCTTCACTATATTCGTCGATCAGCAGGGCAACGTTAGGATTATCCTGTATGTTCCTTATCCTTTTTAATTTCTCAGGTTTAGCTGTTTTTCTTTTTTCGTCTAATGGTATAAAGAAATGGTTGCCGTCAAATACAAAGACTACTGGCACCAAGTGGGGCTTGAATTCAGCATCTATTGTTGCTAACCTTGCAACTCTTGCTCTTTCTATGAATTCTTCAACATCGGAGGGGATATTCAAAGCTGTATCTGTTGTATTATTATGATGATACAAGATCTACTTATTTCTTCGATAGAACAGGACTCTGATGAATTCAAGACATAGCTAGACCATATATTATT
>JAICPK010000141.1 GCA_025929855.1 Nitrososphaera sp. | reverse complement strand
TAGACCCTGTATCCAAACATTTGGTCCTCGGCAAGGGTATATCCAAAGTTCCAGCCAATATCATCTTCAATGTCTGATCTCACAAGTAGGTTGCTGCCGTGCATGTGCAGCGGGGGAGGATTTGTCATCTGAGAAACGCAGTCGTAGCATGCAAATGGCCTTACTGACTCAGCTAACGCAGTCAGGCGGTTTGCTGAATCGAACTTGAGTGGATAAAATATAGGCCCTTCTGAGACAACTCCTTTACCCTTTCCAATGAATTTGAGCAGAGCAAGTATTGTCTGTGGTGTCACATAACTCTCCTCATCCATATGAAATATCCACCGTTTGCTAGTATTCTTGCCGATTCGCTGGCGGTGCTCTACTGCATATTGGAGTGCCCGACCTTTTTTTATTGCATTCGTGTGATAATTTTGCTCCACCACTACCACTTCACACCGTTCGTTCTTAAGCGTCCATTTGTCCTGTGGATCATCTGTCACCACAGAGATCTGGTAATTGTAAAAGTTTAGCTCCTCTGCCGAACTTATTATTGATTGGATACCTCGCTTGACTACGGCCGTCTTTGTAGCTGAACGAGTTGTTATCTGAAAAATTATCGAGGAGTCGCTGAAGAGGCGGCATAGATCTCCTTCTACTAACACTTTTCTATTCTTGAAAGTCTTCCAGACCGAAATCGTAGCAACCGGAACATAGGAAAGCCAGAAAAACATGGCTACAGCTATGAATGCGTTATCAATCATGAAGAGCCTTATCAGTTGTGGCTTTAATATGAACGTATTCTAGAATCAGTTTACAGTCTTCTTCTACAAGGTAATAGAGAGTTACAAGAGTACTTAGAAAGTCTAGGAGAAGTCGCCTATTAGCATGCATTTCTATAGTCTTATACGGAATTATTAGAATTTTACGATTTCTAGAAAAACTAGAAATAATAAAAGAGATTAATACGTAGTGTCGATGGAACCAGCTGAACAACAAATACATTCTGAGGATAACATGATATATTGTCAGCATTGCGAAAGCGAAACTGTAATATTTGATATGGTTTCGAGCGAGTTCGTATGTAGCTCGTGTGGCTGTGTCGCAGACGATAAGATTTTTCACGCCGATAATGCAGCTGGTATCATTAATTCTTCTGAATATGGCGACAGGACAAGGACAGGTATGCCCGAATCGCTAGCAGTACACAATAAGGGTTTATCTACACTTATCGGTTTGGATGACACAGATGCACGAGGAAAGACGCTAGAGCCAGCCCAAAAGATGAAGATGCAAAGGCTACGTACTTGGAATAATAGGTCTCAGCTCAATGACTCTATCTCAAGGAATCTTGAGAAAGCATTGAAGTTTCTGAATAACTTTGGCGACAAATTATATCTCAGCCAGGCTGTGATGGAAAGCGCAGCTTACATATACCGAAAAGCCGCTCTCAAAAAACTGGCGAAGGGTCGGTCAACGCTAGGACTCGTCGGAGCAGCACTTTACGCAGCCTGCAGGGAGACTGCCACTCCGAAGACTGTGGCAGATGTTGCAGCAGTCTGCAATATTTCAAGCAAGGATGTCATGGCACATTATAAGCTTATCCTGAGGGAGCTATCTCTACAAATGCCGGTTCTACACGGTCCAGACTATGTCACACTGATTGCTAATAGGCTTGACCTAAGTGAAAAAACCAAACGAGAAGCGCTTCGCATCTACACAAGAGTGCAGCAGAACCGTATTTCACTAGGCAAGAACCCAAGGGCACTTGCAGGTGCAGTGATTTACCTTGCATCTCAGAATTGTAATGAGTTTCTTCGGCAGGTGGAGATATGTCAAGTGGCTGATATATCGACTGTTTCGCTTCGGAAAAGATGCAAAGAGATCAAGGCTACACTAGGAATTTGACATAAACAGAGAGATCTTTTGCATCCTGGATAATGTCAAGTTTGGATGCATTTATCATAAGATAAGCCGCTGCGGAATTAGGGTAAAGGCCTGTACAAGAAAATAGTGTCATGATCATATTGTCATGATCGAGTCTAAAGCCTTGGCAGGGCTCATGACCCCTGATTACTGCTTTAGTACCTGTCGCTTGCAACCATGTTCGAGTTACATTGGGTCCAAAATATCTTCCAAGGCCACGTCTTGACCTCTCTTGGCCTTTGTTTTCGTCAATCTGTCGTGGATCGTTCCATAATATCTCTTCGAGCACACTATTTCTAACCTGCCTTTCATGAGCAAAGGCTATCGACTCTCTAAAGTTTTCAGCGGCTGCCTCTTGGGTTGGGAGCCCGCCATGCACTAAGAGTAACTTATGCTTGACCACTGTTGCAAGAGTCAGCATTGTGAACATTGATAGTATGTCTTTATAGATCTCTCTCCAGCGATTGCCAAACCGATCTTCTACCTCGTAGGGAAAATCATGCGGAGAAAAAGGGAACTCTGCAGGCGCCTCATGGTTCCCCTTCATCAATATAACCGAGTCGGGATACGTGCTTTTCAGATAACATACTGAGTATATTATGCTAAGGGAATCACTTCCCCTATCAATATAATCTCCAAGAAACACAAGTTTGTTCAATTCCTTTGATAGGAATTGCTTGTAGTTTATTTCAGAAAGAATCCTAAAAAGCGAATTTGAATCACCGTGGAGGTCGCTTATTATCACTAAATTTTCTAAATCATAAACATCCAGCAGGCCGCCACATACCCGCCCCCCAGCTATGCTTTTATTTCGCCTTCCTGCCTGCAGAATGTATTTTGCTTGCCTAACTCGGTACATAAATTCGGAAGCGTCAGCATTTTTTGCGGACTCGGCAAGCTGCAACGTA
>JAICPK010000134.1 GCA_025929855.1 Nitrososphaera sp. | reverse complement strand
TGCTAATAGCACAAAGCAAACACAAGTTAATTGCTGCTACTGCTCTATTTGTAGCCGTTGGGGCACTAACGGGAGCAATAGCTACAGGAGGAGCGGCAACAATATCTTTTGCACAAACGGAAGAACAACAACAAGGTGGCGGCGATACTACAGGACAGCAAGGTGGACAGCAAGGTGGACAAGAACGAATAGTTCAACAAGGAACAGTAACTTCAGCGCCAGAGCCAACACCGGGCCATGAAGGACATCAATATGCAACTGTTCTGCCATTAAGACAAGACGGTTCTGTCTATACCGGAGTACTCACCTATACAGCTTCTGTGCCAGTAGAGGTAGTCGTTCTGAATGTGCAAACTCTTAATGAAACAGAGCGAGCAGTACTAAATGCTACAGCCGATGACGGGTTTGGAACACTGCTTACTACGCCTCTTGACAACGAAACAAGCATAGCAATCACTGTTATTACTCCACCATATGGCGATACGCCAATTCCATCAGCATCAATTCCAGTTACAGGCAATGCAGTTTGGCTTCACACATTAGACGGAACGCCATTTGTTGCAAATTATGCTGTAAGTGCTCAGGTCGTACCAGCAGAGACTGTGAATGTGATAAGCAATGCCACACTAGCAGCTACTGCTGAAGAAGCTGCTGACGAAGCCGATGCTGAAGACGGAGATGCAGCTGACGAAGGAGCCGATGCTGAAGACGGAGATGCAGCTGACGAAGGCGGAGATGCAGCTGACGAAGGCGGAGATGCAGCTGACGAAGGCGGAGATGCAGCTGACGAAGGCGGAGATGCAGCTGACGAAGGCGGAGCAGGCGCACCAGCATAAGCATAGAACAAACCATTACTAGCGGATGAAAACAAATAGGGAGGTTGTATAACTCCCCTTTTCCCTTTTTCTTTGGGCTTTTCTCTACTTTTCTCGTTGTTTATGTTTGTTCCAACACTGTTGACGTCGCCTGCATATACAATGCTCTACTTGAAGATAGAGATGAGTATGAGCTACAGGGAAACCCAATAATGAATTTCCTATAATTTTTCCTTTCTTTGTGCGACAGATAGTATAGGTTAAATCAAGTCATGAGCTTTGATTTAATTTATCCACGTGTGTTATTCATTTAGGTAAAAATTCACCCAAAAAATTGCAGATATGCTCATGTTAAGCATAAATCTTCAAAGGAAATCACAATTAGTCCTCGACAGATCTGATCAGTCATGGAGATATCTGTTGAGCAAACTCGTTGCTCTGTCTATTCCTAAGTCGAGCAAGTAATTACCTATCCTAGGCCCTCTATCCGTATTTAGGAACATTCTATACAATAAGGCAAAGAACTCTTTTGGCTCAATCCCATTAGCCCTTGCAATAGAAAATACATTAGATTGAAGGTTCTTCGCATTATCTGGAGAATCTGGTAGGCCTGCAAATGGTCTGATCGCTTCGATCAATTCCTGCAGTGCTTTCCTATGCAGAGTGGAAAGTCGTATTTCAAATTTTTCATCTTTTGCCAGGTTGTCATTTCCCCAGTTTGATGCCAACCTGATTTTATGCATGAGTCTTTCACTCTTATTTTCCCTTACCATACCATATTTGAGGAGGCGGTTGAATACCTTTTCATCGCGGTCGCCGCTGTCGGGAGGAAATATTGACGCCTGCTGTGCTATAAAGCGGTATGGAACATGTGTGTCGGGTTGCTTGGGTGGATTGAGTTTGTTGATGTATTCATAGATTCCCTTAATCTTGGTAAGTTTGGCAAAGTTGTCCTCTTTTATTTTCCCAAAGTAAACGTCTTCATAATAGTCGTATTCGTCCATCAGAGCGGGCACGTCATCTAGCCCAATGTGACGAGTGCCCGCAATGCGCTTGAATAGCAATAGCAGTATAGATTCAGACGTGCCGTACCGTAGCCACATTTGAGGGGTCAGTACATTGCCAGAAGATTTGCTTATCTTCTTGCCTGCCTTGTCTAGGAACATCTCGTACTTCACATGAAGTGGATGAGGATAAACAAGTATTTCGTCTGCGATCCAATCATTTACTCTGACAGAGTCCATAATATCCTTCCCATACGCCTCAAAGCGTATGTCTAGAGCCTGCCACCTTGCTGCAAATTCAACTTTCCATGCAAGCTTACCTTCTGCTCTGGTGATGTCTGCCTCACCCTTGTTGCCACAGCCCTTGATTTCCTCTTTACCTATCCTGCTCCCTCGGCATACATAACCAACTCTCCTATCATTTGGCATGTACTCCTGTGCTATTGCAGTGTAGAGCCTTCCGCAATTGCGACATATTGGAAAGTAAGGTAACACCTCAGTATACTTGTCCTGACCTACGAACTCGGCTATTTTTCGCCCAATCTTGCCTTTATTCTTCAATATTGTATCAATTTGCTTGGCCAAAGTTCCATGCTTGTACGCTTCGCTGCCGCTCTGAAAGTGATACTTTATCCCTGCTTTGTCAAGACCGTCCAAGAGGAGGCTGCTCATGTGCATACCATAAGAGGAGTGGCAGCTCCCAAACGGATCAGGGATGGTAGAGACTGGTTTTGCGATGTGATCCTTCAGCCAATGCGGCAAACCTTGTGGTATTCTACGGAGACCATCCATGTCGTCTGAAAAAGCAACAAGTTCAGACTTGAAGCCAAAATTCTGAAGGGCAAGAGCAATGCCGTAAGCTCTCACAGCGTCAGCCATGCTCCCGATGTGAGGAATGCCTGATGCGCCAAGACCACTCTCAACCCTTATGAGACCCAAGTTGCGGCCAAGCTTTTTCTCCCTTTTGATTAAGGTGTCTGCAAGTTTGTCTATCCAAGTTCCCTTACCGATCACGATCTGCTCTTCCACTCATTACAACTCCTTTGAAACATACGGACCGTCTTGGTGGTAGCCAAACTTTTTGTAGTATTGTCTTGTGCCAACTGCGCTAATGATTGCAAGCTTGTCAACTCCTAAGTCATCTTTTGAGATGCGCTCGGCCTCCTTGAGCAGTCTCATGCCTAGTCCCTTATGCTGGTAGCTGTCTCCTCTGTCACTTCTACCAATGCTGATCGCCTGCCCGTAGATATGAAGCTCACGTACTACTGCGCTGTCATCAAGCTCAGTCCTATG
>JAICPK010000012.1 GCA_025929855.1 Nitrososphaera sp. | reverse complement strand
ATTTTACTCATCTATAACAATATTTTTTAGGTATATCAAAGCTAACAGAGCCGCAGTAATTATTGTTATGGTTTGATCGCAAACCTCCAAGATAGATAGCTTGAAAGATAAAGCCAACTATAGGATATCACGGGAACCTATTCATAATACACATGTATTATCGTTAACCGTAAAAGGTCCTATCGATTGGCTTAGGCATGGCATACGTGATGTTTTTCTTCATTGATTCGTACCAGTCCTCCACATCCTTTGTTATTGACGGACGTACGAGTCTTAACGCGTTGGCAAAGTTCGCACTTGAGATGACATCAGACCTATTCTGGAGAGCTAGGACGCCAGCTTCTCTACAAAGAGCGACTAAGTCTGCTCCGCTAAAGTTTTTTGTCGACTGAGCTATCCCTTCCAAGTCTATCTCGGTTGCAAGCGGCATAAGCCGTGCAGTTATTCTCAGTATCTCCAGCCTTGCCTTCTCGTCAGGGGGTCCGACATAGACTATCTGGTCTAGTCTGCCTGGCCGCAACAATGAAGTGTCGATTAGATCCGGCCTGTTTGTAATGCCAACTACTACTACTCCAGCACTTCCTGCATCATCCATTTCTGTCAGTATCTGACTGAGAACCCGCTCGTTGCCTAAGATGTCATCTTCATGGGCCCTTGGCCTTGCAAGGGAGTCCAGTTCATCAAATACAACTATGCAAGGTGATGAAGCTTTGGCCTTTCTAAAGATTTCCCGTATCGCCTTCTCGGATTCACCGACCCACTTGCTGAGTACTTCAGGTCCCCGCACTACTATAATATTGGCATTGCTCTCTGTGGCTAATGCCTTGGCAAGGAGACTCTTTCCTGTTCCTGGAGGACCATAGAGCAAAACTCCTCTTGATGGTTTAATGCCCATCTTGGCAAACTTATCGGGCTCTTTGATTCCCGTTATGAGGTTGTCGTGCAGAGTCCTCTTTGCTTCATACAAGCCTCCAACATCCTCCCATTTGACACCTGTTGCTTCTACGTAAAATTCCCTCATTGCCGTCGGGACGATTTCTTTCATCCCTTCCTTGAAGTCGCGATCAGTGATCATCATGCTCTCAAGGATCTCCGATGAGATCCTCTCACCCTCCAGTTCGATCTCAGGCAAGCAACGCCTTAGCGCTTTCATAGCGGCTTCCCTGCATAGTGCCTTAATATCTGCACCTGTGTAACCGTGAAGTCTAGCCGCAAGTTCTTGCAGATCAATATCTTCGGATAGTGGCATGCCACGTGTGTGAATCTGAAGTATCTCAAGCCTACCCTCTATATTTGGCACGCCTATTTCGATCTCTCTGTCAAACCTGCCTGGTCGCCTTAATGCTGGATCTAAGCTTTCCGACCTATTGGTGGCTCCAAGCACAATAACTTGGCCACGGTCGGACATACCGTCCATCAATGCTAGCAGCTGTGCCACCACACGTTTTTCAACATCTCCAAATGCCTCTTCTCTTTTTGGAGCAATAGCATCAATTTCGTCGATAAATATTATGCTGGGGGCGGATTCACGAGCCTCCTTGAAAATGTCTCTTAACCTTGCCTCAGTTTCGCCATAATATTTGTTCATGATTTCAGGGCCATTAATTATGAAAAAGTTTGCCTCAGACTCTGAGGCCAATGCCTTTGCTATAAGTGTCTTGCCACAACCTGGTGATCCGTACATCAAGATGCCGCTATGAGGCTCTATCCCGAGCCTTGCAAAGACCTCAGGATGGCGCATAGGCAGCTCGACTATTTCCCGGAGTCTTCTTATTTGTTCTTTCATTCCACCTATCTCTTCGTATGTGACGCGGGGCTTTCTGTCGCTTGTGATCTCCGCCATTATAGTGAATCTTGTCGACTGCTCAATTCTAGAAATGACCTTTGGTATTACACGCTGAACGTTAAAGTCCATCTGATTGCCCAAAATGACTACCGAGATTTCATCACCCTCATTGAGTGGGTAACCTTTGAGCCTATGTTTGACAAAATCACAAAATTCCTTGTCGACTGTAATATTGCTATTGCCTAGCGGCATCAAGGTGACACTCTTTGCTTGCCTACAATCTATCTTTTTGACATTTAAAAGGTCGTTGAGTCCAGCACCTGCATTCTTCCTCGTCTGGCCATCTATTCTGATAATATCTGTTTCCTTTTCTTCCTCATCCGCTGGCCATGCAGTCACTGCTGTAGTACGCTTCCCCAAAATCTCGACGACTTCTCCAGCCTGTATTCCGAGATGCTCCATATGATGTGGATCCATCCTGGCTCGCCTCTTGCCTACATCGCGATGCTTGGCTTCAGCTACTCTAAGCTGAATGGGGGACGATTCGTCACTTCCAGCGCGCATCTTTTTCATTCCTCAGGAGCCTCCGCTATTATTTTAGTAATATTATATTACTTCATTCTTACTGACTGCCTGCTGATATTCGTTACCTCTATCTCGCCTACACCTTCGATACTTTTAATAGATTCTTCAAGCTTATCCATTTGTCCTTCAGCGTCATCCAACAAAAAGTCGCCTACAATTGCTTTCAGCCCAAAGGCGATTGGCTCCATCGAGCTGCTTTTCATCTCCATTCCCGGTGGCACAGATTTCTTTAACGACTCGACAACATTTTCAAGGTTGGACTCAGCCTCAGCCGGAAGTATTCTTATCCTAGCTACTAACCGTGCCATGGCTATGGACCCTCAAAACCGCAGCCTATGCATTTATAGGCTCTTGCGAACTCGCGGCAGCTCTCGCATCGCCACATAAGAACGTATCCACAATTTGCACAGTAATACTTAACGCATTCATCATTAGGCATAATTGGCCTGCCACATGAACTGCAGACTGGCAACTGCAATGGCTTGGACATCAGTGCTGTTTCTTACGAAGAAGGGAATTTATATCTTCCTTAGCTCCCCGGGATCAAGCGCCTTATTTCGTTGCCAAGCAAAGCTTTGGCTATTCTGGCAGCGCCTTTTGCTCCCAGAATCTTAGCAAGTGCAGTTGAGTGAAAGTCAAAGTCGCCATCGATAGATGCCTCTTGGACACTCTCTGGTGGTATCGTAGCAATCAAGTCGTCTATAGCCTTGTTGTCCATCCGCTCTAAGAGCCTGCGCGCAACCAACAACTTGTCAAATTCGGGCTTAAACATAGACGACCAGTTACTTTCGTATCGCTTTAGCAACAGCTGTTGCTTATTCCTATCATCATTCTTCTTGTCTGCTGCATCTACCAGAGCCCGCCCTGCTAGCACTCCTCCCATGCCACAGGTGTAAATACCCCCAGCAGTTGTCGGCTTGCTCTGGCCTGCTGCGTCACCCACTATTATCGTCCTATCGAATACAAAACTTCGCAATGGCCCATTAATCCATATCGGTGCGTAAACTTTCCGCACTATAGAGCACTTTCCCTTGCTATCAATGTATCTCTGCAGCGCGCTTGCAGCATTAATCCGCCTGCCTGCAACGCCTACTTTGCCCTTTCCTTGACCAGTAGGGATTATCCATGCAAAAAAACCTGGATATTGCTGGCTATTAAACGCGACCTCGATGGTATCGTGCTCTATCCATGAAGCATAGACTTCGTACTGAGCTGAGTGGAGAACACCATCCCGGTTTCTGCTAATTATTGATGCTATACCTCTTGCGTCTACAAAAAAGTTGCATGAAAAGTCCCCTTCAGAAGTCTTGACTACATATTCAGATCCTTCTTTTCCAAACGACCGCATTGAGCATTTTACTCTTATCTCGGCGCCGTTCTTTTGCGCCTGAAAGGCGATCTGCTTGTCAAATGCGCGCCTGTCTAAGACGATGACCTTTTGCCTTTCTGCACTGATTTCAAAACAGCCCGAAGGAGAAAAGATCTTGGCGTGTGCTATTCTGTTGTTCTCTATTGTCTCGATATCTGGTACCATGCCAAGGTCCCGTATGCCAGAAATGCTTACAAGCCCACCGCAGTGCTCTGGGGTACCAATTTCCGCGTCTTCCTCAAGTACTGCAACGGAAAGGCCTCCAGCAGCAATTTCGCGGGCGGCAAGGAGTCCAGAGATGCTTCCTCCTGCAATTACCACGTCATAGTTAGGCATCTGGCAAATGACTAGTAATGTATTTTTCAGTCCGTTAATTAAACTATGAGCAAGCAAGTGTCAGATATGGACTTTAAACAGGTAATTATTGTCAGGCGTGATGTCAATATGGGAACCGGCAAGATAGCCGCACAGGTTGCCCATGCTGCGGTGATGGGCGCAGAAAAGGTAAAGGCGTCGAGAAGAGAATGGTTCAACTCTTGGTTTGCCGCCGGCCAGGCAAAGGTAGTAGTAAAAGTAAAGAGTATCGAAGAATTGATGGATGTAAGAATGCGAGCCGAAGAGCTGAACTTGCCTGTCGTGCAAGTACACGACAGTGGCTTGACACAGATACCCTCGGGCACGATTACCTGTGTTGGAATAGGGCCCGCGCCTTCAGAGCTTATTGACAAAGTAACATTTGAGCTCAAGCTCCTTTAGTGTCGGCCGATCAGAATTATACCTAAAATTATCAGAGCTGTAGCAATACCTTGAAATACAGTTATGGATTCTCCAAGCGCCAGCGCTGCAATCACTATACCAAAAACAGGAGTCAATGAAAACATTGACATCGTCCTTACAGTTCCAATCCTCTTGATGCCTTCGAGGAATAACAGTAGTGCCCCGCCAAACCCAGCAATTGACATTCCAACTATTAGGATCCACATATCATATTTGATCCCCACGATGATACTTCCTTTGCCAAGTGCTAAAGCTATTGCAATCAGAACAAGGCCGCCCGCAAGTGATTTAACCATCGCTATCTTGGCAGGGCTTGCCCTTGATGTTAGACGTCTGCTGACGTTATTGTCTATTGCCCACATGAACATCGCTGCCAGTATCATGATGTTACCTGTCTTCAATTGAACGATGCTCTCTAAAGCTTTCAGATCTTCTGTGGTGGCTATGAATAGTCCTATCACTACTAAAATTACTGCGAACAGCCCCACTCTTCCATGGGGTTTTTCTCCAAAAAATATTGA
The DNA here is from genome assembly GCA_025929855.1 of Nitrososphaera sp. GTDB lineage: Archaea > Thermoproteota > Nitrososphaeria > Nitrososphaerales > Nitrososphaeraceae > Nitrososphaera. The sequence continues at coordinate 7,890 of JAICPK010000012.1, read as the reverse complement.
TGAAAGTGCTATCGTAAATACAATCTCGCCGTTTGTCAATATGGCTGCGGTGGAGGCAGCTGTCTCCTCAAGGCCGTACATCAAAAGCACAGGCGCCAATACTCCTCCAAAAATTGTTACGATTAGTACATAGAAATAGTCGTCCCTTCTTTCAAACGCGAATGATGCCTTTGCAAATGGAATCAGGGATATTCCAGAGATAGTGTAAACTACTGCTGTTAGAGCAAGCGGGTCTATCGTAGCAAGAGGAACTTTCGCTAGGCTAAATACAGAGCCAAAAAGAACCGCGGCAAACAATACAGCCAGGTAGCCTATTAGAAGCGGCTGTCCGTGGCTCTCTTCTCCTTTTTCAGTAACCAAGCAAGTCTGCTAATAGTCCTGATCCGTATTTCTGCCTATAGCTCCGACAAGAGATATAAAGTGGAAAAGCCGGTGCTTTTCTAGCCGTTGCCAGATTCGTCCAGGAAAAAAATTTCAAGCCCATCGTCTAAAAAGATTATTGTGTACGCTATAATTGGCATTGTGGCCGTTGCCGCGGTATATATTGTTATGTCTTCACGCAGTGTCCCTGAAATCGGTAGTCCTGCAACAAATACGCAACAAACTGATGAAGCAATGGCGCAACGGTTCGAGCAACAATTCTGCGGCACTAATACGTCGCCAAATTCTAATGCGTATGTTACTGAGGTTTCTTTGCCTACACAATGTGAAATGCCAGTCGGCATTGCCATCGATGGCACAAAAGTGTGGTATGTATCAACAAAAGGTGGCCTTCTAGGCAGCTATGATAGTGTTACAGGTACATTCGCTGAATACGAAATCCCATCGTGGCCAACCCGTTTGCTGCCCTTTACATCAGTACCTTCATGGTTGATGTCATGGACGGTAAAGCTCGATGGCATCGGCGGAAACGTCTGGTTCACTGACCAGAACAACACAATATGGCGCTTTAACCAGTCAACAGAGGCATTTGATATGTTCAAAGTTCCAGCCAAATATCCTTCTATGATGGACTTTGACTCAAATGGTAACTTGTACTTCATAGGAATAAACTCTCAGGCTCTTTTTTTTGGCAATGTATCTAAGATGCAAAATGCAACCTCGGAAGGATTTAGAGAAATTTCACTACCGCTTGAGGGGTTTGCTGGTATCAGTTTGGATCTAGTTACCTCCGGCGGGTTGGTAGTTGATAACGAGCAAAATGATGTGTGGATTTCTCTCCTTGCTTTTCAACAAAAGAAAGGGCAGCTCTTCCAATATGATATTGAAACTGACAGAATTATCCGTATAGTGGATCTTCCGCCCGAACTTGGCTCACCCGTTGGAATGGAACTTGACAATTATGGAAATGTCTGGGTGGCAGATCACGGCACAAGCACGTTCTTCAAATACGATCCTACCATGGACAACATAACAAGATTTGTAACGTCAATAGCATCTCCCAAGATTTATGGCGGTAGTACCCCTCCAAACGCGTATACACTTCCATATTGGATAGATAAAGGCGGAGACGGCTCCCTGTGGTTCAATGAGCATACAGGCAATAAAATGGCCCGCTTTGACCCAGAAGAGCTTGCACTAATCGAATATTGGGTACCTTCACAAAACAGAGCCTGGACACTTTGTTCCCCTGAAGCAACGGCATGCGGCATTGCAAATGTCATGCAGTTTGCAGTAGATCCTAATAATCAGCTATGGTTCACGGAGTGGACAGAAAACAAGATCGCTAAACTAGATGCATCAAAGCAGGTGCCAGTTTCAGTATTGACGCCGGCTGAAGTTGCTGTTTCAAGGGGCGAAAGCACTGAGATCAAAGTGACAGTAAGAGCATCAAGCGATTTCGACGGTGAAATGATGGCTGCAGGAACGTTCACTCCAAATGGGGCTCTTGGCAACTCGACTGGTATTTTCAGCGAAGAGTCTGTGTCTCTCTCGTCCGGAGGTTCAAAAGAGGTTTCATATACGTTTACCGCAGCGGATAATCTAGACCCAGGGCAATATATGATAATGCTTGGAGCTGGGAATGATGACGTTTCCTATATGAAAGCAGTCAGAGTCAATATCATTTAAAATTGCAGTATTCTCTTGTAAGAGAAACTTGGGTAGCGTGTACCCATTTACTCATTGTCGTCTTTTTGATAATATTTAATATCGAATTATCAAACTGTTGCAGTCCCTGAAGTGATGCCTAATAGTGATTTAGAATGACTAGGCCAGGCATTTCGTCGCCCGCTAAGTAACGCAGTGTTGCGCCGCCGCCGGTTGATACATGGCTTACTTCGTTCTCAGCAACTCCAGCTCTCTTCATTGCTTCAAGTGTGTCGCCGCCGCCTATGAGCGTCTTGCTTCCACGCCAGTATGCAAGAGCCATGCTCTTAGCGATGTTTATAGTACCATTTGAAAAGGCCTTCACCTCAAACATACCCATTGGGCCGTTCCAAAAGAGAGCACCTCCTCCGTTTGAACCTACTTCCGCTGAATAGCGTTCAACTGTTTCATTCCCTATGTCAAAGCCGGACATCCCGTCTGGGATGTCGCCGCTAACCATGGTGACCGAGGTATCGTTTGGAGAACTTGCGCAAACGTGATCAGTGGGCAGTAATATCTTGTCGCCGTAACTCAAAAGCGCTTTTTCGACCCATTGTATATGCTCGTGATCTATAATGGAGTTCCCAGTATTGAGTCCCTTTGCTTTTAGAAAAGTATATGCCGCTGCACCGCCCACTATCACCTTGTCTGCATTTGGCAACAGATGCTCAAGCGCTCCTATCTTGTCCTTTATCTTTACTCCCCCCAGTACGATAGTAAAGGGTCTGATCGGGTTTTCCCTTATCATTGATAAGTACTTAACTTCTTTTATCAGATTAATCCCCGCCAGCCGGATATCAAACATCCATGCGGCACCGTAGGTCGAAGAATGTTTCCTATGAGATGTACTAAAGGCGTCATTCACGTAAATATCTGCAAGAGAAGCAAGTTTTTTGCTAAACTCTGGGTCATTTGTTTCTTCTTCTTTGTGAAAACGCAGGTTCTCTAACAGCAGAATGTCTCCTTTATTCATTTTGTCTAAGTGCTCCTCAATTTCGATACCCACACAGTCGCTTGCAAACCGTATTGGCGGCCTTGATCTGCCGACGATGTCAGTCAGTCGTTTGGCTACAGGCGCAATTGAATATTTCTGGTCATGACCTTCAGGCCTTCCAAGATGCGAAGCCAGTATGACCTTGGCTCCTCGTTTTGACAAATACTCAATTGTCGGAAGAGACATTCTGATTCTGTAATCCTCACCTATGCACCCGTTGTTTATACTCACATTGAAGTCAACTCTAACAAACACGCGCTTGCCATGAAATTGCGAGTCTTCCAAATCTGAAAGTGTTCTCAAATGCAAGTGAACAATTGGTAAAATGGTTAAGGTTTATTTATCTGTATAACGGTAAAACAGACTCTTATTAGAGGACTGTTCGCTATGAATGGTTCTTAATAGTGCTGTTCACATCTTTTTTGAAACGTTAAATACAATGGTCTGTAAATATAAGACAGTATTATCGTGAGCAGCAACAAGCCCTCAGCCGGTAAGCCGGCCGATCTTGTAAATGAAGGTCTTATTGCAGGACAGAAGATTGCCAAGGTTTCTGTTATAACGTTGCTGAGCATAGGAGCTGCCGAAATCATAATGGGTCAAATAAGCGGTAGTGTTGTAGCAACAGCAGACGGAATAGATTCACTTTCTGATGCAATGATATCGTTCATAGTGCTTATCGGCTTACGCATAGCGCACAGGCCGGCAGACAGGAAATTTCCTTTCGGTTACCATAAAGTGGAAAGCTTTGCTGCCCTCATTGCAGCGATAGGTATGATTGGAATAGGAATATTCATCTTTTATCATTCGTTTGAAGCACTACTCGACCCAAAAGAGATTAAGCAACCGGTATTGACGATGATCGTGTTAGCGGCCGCAGGTGGTATTTCCCTTCATAGAGCATTCCAGATGAATTCAATAGCAAACAAATACAACCTCCTGTCATTGAAGACAGATGCCAAAAATTCTATAAAAGATGGCTCTGCATCTGTTATTGGTTTTTTCAGTGTACTAATTGCATCGCAATTTGGCCTTCTCCAGATGGATGCGATAGGGGGAATGATAATTGCAGGTTACATATTTTCAGTGTCATATATTTCTCTCAAGCAGTCTTCGCTGATTTTGGTGGATTCGTGGCAGAATCCAAAATTGACTGACATGGTGAAGAGGATAGTGGAGGAAAAGTTCAAGGAGGAAAATATCAGAGTCAAGTCAGTCCTGCTACGCCCAGCAGGTGCACTTGCGCAAGCTGAGGTACATCTCGAGATCGACGGTAACAAGAGGCTTGCAGATGTAGAACTATTGCTTGTTATGATAGAAATGTCCATCCGATCACAGATCCCTGCCATAACTAGAATATCATCAATACCGCATTCGCATCCGCAGCAAAAACAGGAGACTACTACTACAAGAAAGTTTGGCGGAATTTTCGGTGACAGAAAAAACCAGCCCGGATCTGTCGCCCGCAAGTAATTTTGTTGCCGGTTGATTCTGTTAAATCGGTCAGTTTCATGATCGAGAATGATAGTATTATGTCTATTGCTATCTCAAGTGTGGCATATTGTCAAGTTGTTCCATGAGTCTCTTGTGTGCTTAAAGATTAACGGACTTTATCCCTCATTGGTGTAAACTATGCGTAGGTATTTTCTACCTTATCTGTTGCGAGCGTAATGCTGGAAAGCTGTAATTTTCGATACATCTTGGCAAGAGCTATTATTATGTGCAATTTTTTCTTCGTTAGGCACTGTTTTTTTATATTGAACGAGAAGTTGGCGCTTAGTGAGTTGACTCTATGTGGCTACTCAATTCATCGTCAGTCTTGAAGCTTGCGTTGCAAAGGTTACAGAGGAAGACTCGCTCCTCCTCTCCCGAAGATTCTCGGGAAACAAGAAATGGTTTTTCTTCATGCGCTCTAGGAGGGATTTTGGGCATATTGATTTGAAATCTGCGCACGACATTTGAGGGGTCAACTGTAGGGGCACTACTGTAGTGATAGTTGTAAGGGTCTGGAGCTGCGTCTCTCTCATAATTGGCTTTTACGGCGTCTTCTGGGATCTTTAGCCATACCACCTTGCCATCCCAACCTTCAACCCTATGAAGAGGAATGTAGTACCGGTGGACATTGACAAGGCCTTTTTTTACGACTATGAGATTGCGGCTTACTGCTTCTATGTCTCCTATGTCCTGGTCGTCGCTTGTATGCACTGATTCATTGATAAGGTCGGTCCAACTTGAAGGCTCGTCAGACATATTGAAGATACGCTCAAGAACTATTTAGCAATTATAATTGTGACCACGACTTGATCTGCTAAAATTTTTTAGACATGCCAATTTCTTTGGTTTCTTTTATTTTCGGTATTTGAAAACCATACTAGAATACAAGGGTAATAGTTTTGTTTTCATCGTGTCTACTACAAAATGCACTATTTTTGTATTGGTGCTAGCGAGACTAATAGCAGAACATGTTCTTGTCATGGATACGAATCACAGTGTCACTTCCTTCATTCCAAAAAATGTTCTTGGTAAGTTGATGCATGTGTCTAATCAGCAGCTCAGACAACCAAGTTGAAAACGCTGATATCCTTCATGCGTGCAGCCTTCTGCCTTTTCTGCGCGAGTGAACGATGGGTTATCGTGAGAGATGGCGCGCTTAGCAATTTTGGCAGCCGGCGAGGAGTTGTATATACTAGATGTGCCGATATTGATGAAAAATACCTCAATATTTGACAGTCAATTTTGCGACGGCAAAATGCGCAAGCGACTATGTAGAGTTTGTTGGATCCGAAAGAGCTGACAGCAACTTTGCGCCAATGCAAGACATTGATGGAAGAGATTATGAAATTATAGACACCTTCAACCCAAACCAGATATTTTTCATTTCCTTGTGATTGGTGGACACTTTATGCAAGTGAACTCCGACTACGGTTTAAAGACTTCCGAAAGATATGGATCATGCAAAGGTCAAAGAAGAGGTCCAAAATCCTGCGTCAACAGCAGGCAACACCATAAAAAAGAAGCAGACAACATTGCTGCGCTCATATGCAAGAGCATAGCTGGTAAGGCAGATGTATGCGACATAAAACGTGCAAAGTCATTGGTGACAATATTTAATTTGATCTAATCTTCAGCTGTTGCCATCGCCTGCTCTTTTAGTGGCATTATTCTAGTAGTCGTGGGCCGCCCGATCTTGCTTGCTGCCATCTTAAAGCCGTCCTGTGCAAGTTCAAGATTGGGAGCGGTGACGTATGCTTCAAAGATCACCTGGCCTGGTCTAATCCTCGCGGCAAGACCAGTTGACTTACCAAAAGCCCTCCTCATTCCTTCCTGAAGTCGGTCTGCACCTGCAGTTGCAATCATTTTGTTCTCTCTGAGGAGCACATGGGGATACACTCGCAACATGGAAAAGAAGCTCGTCTCGCCTGCTTGTGCCATCCTTTTGTTTGCCGCAAGCCTGGCCGCTTCTAAGGCGTTATGCCGTATCTGGAGCTTCTCAGTCGCTATAAGTTCGATCTTGTAATCGTAATTGTTTCCTGCGAGTCCAGATGAAAACCTTGCGATTTTCATCTGTGGCTTGCCGGCTATGTATTCCCGCCTAACATAAGGCATTCCACGAGTTTCTCGATAATTAACACCCTTCATATTTCAATGCACCAAATTTTAGTTCTATGATCATTTTTTGTGTTTTGCTGTGATTTAATCGTTATGTAATCCTCCTAAGAACCTATAATTTTGCCACCAGTTTAGTTAAATAATCACCCTTACATGTTAGCTATGATGCCACCATCCTCGCCTGCAACGAGCCCAGGACCGTTGTCTGAGAAGTTAAGTGAACCGGTAGCCGCCGCAGCAGAAGTACAACCCTCAATAATAGAGGGGAACTTGACAGGCAGTCGCAAGATAGTGATTGATGAAACTCGATTCCAAGATGAACTGCGTACCAAAGGTTTTGGAGAGAAAGAAAATACTGATTTCATCCTTAAGCCGTACGAGGCTCTATATCTATTTTACACAAAACGGCTAAGGCTCAAGAACAAACCGGGCATGGGCTTCAACTCGCTCTTTGAGCTACTACTAAAACACAACAGGAACATCATGAGTGAGTTTCTTGTTTATCGCGACCTTCGAAGCAGAGGCTATGTGGCAAAGGAGGGCTTTGGCTTTGGCAACGACTTCAGGGTATATGAACGAGGCGATTATGAGAAAAAGCCTGCTAAGTACGTCGTCTTTGGTATAAATGAGGGCACGAATACTACAGCCAAAGAATTTGCTTCAGCTGTCAGCCAAATACAAAATATGGGCAAAGAAGCAGTTGTCGCGGTAATAGAGAGGAGAGGAGAAGTGATCTACTACAAGGCATCAAGAATACACTTTATGAACAATAACAATTACAACTACAACAACTATCCGGTAGCAAAAACAATCGATGAAAAAGCCGACTGAATATATACACATAAGATGTTAAAGGATCAGCTTGAAATTCAAAGAAATTTTCTGCTCTGATTGTAAGATGGTACTTGCCAGATACTCCACAAAATACTTTACAGACCTTGATATTAACGTGCTTGTACGATCGCATTTTTTTACGCACATCAAGAAGGGTCATTCCATGGAAATGAGGCTTGTAGAAACAGAGGACTGTGACGCCAAATAGATTAATCATGACAATGACTTGTAAGCGATTTATATTCCGAAGAGCAATAACCATGTATGGGAGAGCTCAATCTCTGCGACAGAATTATCAAACTTGACCGCAGCATACGCTTCGTAGGTATAGTCAATAATAGAGGCGAAGTCATTGAAGGAGGATT
>JAICPK010000083.1 GCA_025929855.1 Nitrososphaera sp. | reverse complement strand
TCAAGACCTAAAACAAAACAAACAATGATATTATAATAATATCACTTCCTGTGCTCATCCCTGAAATAGGGAATAACCTTAGATCCAAAGATCTCGATATTTTTAAAGTAGCCTTCTCCCCAGAATCTAATGATAAAGTGATTTGTTCCCGCTTTGATAAAGCGCTCTAGCATTGCAATGACATCGTCAGGTTTGCCAACGCCAATTGCAGTGCGGGCTACGCTGTCAGGTATTTTCAGGGCAGCGCGCTTCATCTGCACCATTAGCTCTGGTTTGTTCATTGCATATTCTGTGAAGTATCTGCGAAAGTCAAAGTCAGAATCTTGCGGTATGTCATGCACCTTGAGGAGTTCGGGTTTATATAGGCTCACCTTGACAGCATTCTTCATCTTGTTCCATGCTTCCTCGCCATCATCTGTAAAGTAAATATCCACATCATTTGCGAATTGAAAATTGGTTAAGTCGCGGTCACGCTTCTTTGCGTGATCCCTAATAACGTTGGCATGATAGCTGAACAGCTCTGGTGTGTATCCAATTGGGATCCAGCCGTCCCCATATTCGGCACATAGCTGTAGTGTCTTTGGAGCTCCAGCGGCAATGTAAACTGGCGGCCTTGGATTTCTTATGCTCTTTGCCTGGAGACATGCGTTTATCAGTTTGTAGTATTCACCATTGTAGTTTACGCGGTGGTCCGGGTCAGAGTTAAATAGAAGCTCGATAACTTCAAGCTGCTCCTTGAATTTCGTGACAGGCTTGCTGAACTCGATTCCAAAATCAACGACGTTTTGAGCCTCACCAGCTCCGATACCAAGGATACCTCTTCCTTGAGTTATCCTGTCAAGTGTGATGGTTGAAAGTGCAATGGCAGAAGGGTGCCTGCGGATTGCATCTGTAACACATGTCCCAAGCTCAACATTCCGGGTCACTGCGCCAAGAGCAGCAAGCAAGAGCCAAGCATCGTTGACTACTGCATTCTTCCATTGAGGCACATTGGAGTGATCCATAGCCCAGATAGAGTCATAGCCTAATCTGTCTGCAATCTGTGCAGCGGTCATGATCTGCTGTTCATCTAGTCCTAGGCGAGCAACATTGAGCCCCTGCGTAAACCCAAATTTTATCTTCAATTTACAAATCCTCCTTAACCAATAAGAGGAGATACCTTCTATTCATTTTAAAGTAAAATCAATTAAAGGATGTATTTTAAGTCTTTGAATGCTAGAAAGCCAACTTTTCAAGAGAATTTGCCATAGCTTTGTCAATATAATATATTCAAAGTGTCAATACTGCTTGAATCACTATGTAAAATCGCAACTGTATTAGAGCACACAGCAGAAATGCTAGGGAGCAAAGATAGCGTTGATGATCAGTTCATGGAGATGATAGATGATCTTGTCGTGATGTCTGAGAAGGATTCTGAGCTGGCAGAGGGGCTGAAATGGATAGACTTACAGTCGCAAAGAAATGGTTTGACATTTTACGAGATGGCAATGATAATACTGAGAAAGCATATGGTTGAGAGGAGGGCAAAAGAATGGCTAAGGGAAAAGATCAGCCAATAGTAATATAATGGTATAATGGTAGAACCCACATCTCTGACAAAGGCACACTAACTAATGCCTTCATCCTGTTTATACAATGATCTAAGATGGTTACACTCGATGAATACCGCGCTAGCAAAAAAGAAGTAGAAGATACCTGCCAACAAGTTTGTGCGTGGGAACGTAATAATTTAACAGCTTGTTCGCCAGTTGTTTCCGCCTGATCCGATATTCTTAGTCTTGCTGTTCTTGGTCGTCGGCCGTGGGACAGTGGCTATATATCTACTGTTCTTACTTGCTCCTACTTGAAATGGGAGTATACTCGCATCCCATTGGGCCGCAGTACTTGCCTACGTAAACTGCCTTTGGGCGATAGAGCGCAGGCTTAGGCGCAGCTTCGGCAAACTTTTCCTCAATGACGTGGGCCGACCAACCTGCTATCCTTGATGTTGCAAAGATAGGAGTGTTAAGATCTATGGGGATCCCCATGCTATAGTATACTGAGGCACTGTAAAGATCAACGTTTGGATATATTCCCTGGTGCTTATTTTCAAGCATCCATTTCTTTGTACCTTCCTCAATGCGTCTGGTGATCTCATACCACTTATTGTTCTTTTCACGGCATATTCGAGATGAGAGTCTTGCAAGAATGTCAGCCCGTGGGTCAGTCGTCCTGTAGACTGCGTGACCCATGCCCATGATCCTGCCGCCAGAATGGAGGCGGTTTGCAACCCATCTGTCGGCGTTGGCAGGATCGCCTATCTCAAGCAGCATCTTCATCACTTGCACGTTTGCGCCGCCATGCAGCTCGCCTGAAAGTGCACCTATAGCACCACCGATACTGGCATACATATGCGCTCTAGTTGATGCTATCTCGCGTGCAGCAAATGTAGAGGCGTTAAAGCTATGCTCTGCATGCAAAATGAGGCAAATGTCCATTACCTTTGCCTCTTCGGGAGAGGGTTCGATTCCTCTTAACATATATAGAAAGTTAGCAGCATGCGATGCTTTCTCAAGAGGATCAAGTACATGATGGCCACTTCTAATCCGGTTCCAAGCTGAGACAATAGCAGGTATTTTAGCAATCAGTATAATTGCGCGCCTTATGTGAGCCTCCTTGGAGGCGTCTTCGATATTGAGGTCATAATCGGCCAACTCCGAGACGCACGACTGAAGAATGTCCATTGGCTGGGCTCTTTTAGGCCTATTCCTCAAGTTCTTTATAAGAGGCTCCGGTATCCCACGAGCTTCTATCAGCCTGCGATTAAAATCCTTTAACTGGTCTGTAGTAGGCAGCTCGCCGAAAAGGAGCAGGTAAGCACTCTCCTCATAAGTTGAATGGTTGACAAGGTCTAGAATGTCGTAGCCTCGATAGATGAGCTTGCCATTCTCACCATCAATTGAGCATATCTTGGTGTCTGCAACCTCGATGTTGCGAAGACCAATGTTCCGTGCATCCATTTATTCTAACAGTGCTTAGTTCACCAAATTTCTATATAAAGTAATGTCATCGTTTGCAGGTTATTACCTCAACAAATTGATGTCGTAACGCAAACATGCTTAATCTATGTCGATATTTTTACACCATTAACGTAGTTGGTAGATTGAGAATATATCAAGTGGTGGAGCTTCTTCCCATTTACGGCCAAGATACTGTGAAATGAATTCATATTGTTCAAGTGCAGTCACCGAAAGAATTGAGTTCAGATATCATGCCCATGCAGACTTTCAAAGGGATTAGTTACTTATTATACTGCTCAAGCCAACCAATGCTGCACTTGACCAAAGGAATAACTTACCGTGATGCTGGCGTCGATATAGGTAGCGTACACAGGGGACAAAGATCAATAGGCAAGATAATATCCGTGACTCATAAGATGCTTGCAGTTGGTAAAGTGACTTCTGGTTTTGGACACTACGCCGGACTTGTTAAATTAGCTGATCAAACCTTTGCACTACATGCTGACGGTGTCGGGACAAAAGTGATTGTTGCGCAGATGATGAACAAATTCAACACAGTCGGCATAGACTGCGTAGCTATGAATGTAAATGATGTAATTTGCGTTGGCGCACAACCAGTTGCCTTTATCGATTACATTGCACTGCGCCATCCAAATGAATGGCTCTTGCAGGAGATAGCTAACGGTCTAGTCAAGGGTGCTCAACAGAGCAGGATGGCTATAGTCGGCGGCGAGACCGCTGTATTGCAAGATATAATAGCAGGCGATAGCGAGAACGCCTTCGACCTGGCAGGAATGGTAATGGGCGTCGTTAGGGGCAAGCCAATTCTTGGGGACATGATCAAGCCAGGCGATATCATTTTGGGAGTTGAAAGCAGTGGGCTCCACTCTAATGGATACACACTTGCTCGTAAAGTTTTACTTTCAAAATATTCAGTAGACGATAATGCTGACCATCTTGTGCAGACAGTGGGCGAAGAGCTTTTGATCCCAACTAGAATTTACGTAAGGCCTGTAATTGAGATTTTGAAGAAAAGAATAAGGGTGCACGGCCTTGCAAATATTACCGGGGGCGGGTTTACAAAACTGCCTCGCCTAAACTCTCGGGTGAGATATGTCTTTGATAATCTTCCACCGTTAACAGGCATATTTAAGCAGATACAAATTGATGGCGATATTGAGAACAAGGAAATGTACCGCACATTTAACATGGGGGTAGGTTTTTGCGTAGTTGCTTCAAAAGCAAGTATGGATGATATTATTAATGTTTTTGATAAGCATAAGATGCGCTGCGAAGCTGTGGGCAAGATAGAGAAAGGTGGGGGCGAGGTTATTGCTAGAATTGATGGTAGGAAGGAGACACTATAAACAAAAATTAATATTCGTTCCTTGCTGATTGTCCAGAATTGCTCTCATCAGCAGCGGAAGAGACCAATGACAACGATGATGACAACAACTATCGGCAGGCCTGCAAGTGCATTGCAGAGCATATAGAGAGTAGTAAAAATCCATTGTCAGTAAAGCAGGTTCTCAAAGTTGTCAGGCAGCTAGCATCAGAATATCATCTAGAGACGATACCTAGGAACGAGCACATTATTCACTATTTGCAAGATGATCGTTACCGCCGGTTGCTTATGGTCAAGCCGGCTAAAACGGCATCAGGCGTTGCAGTAATTGCAGTTATGCCCAAACCATATGGATGTCCGCACGGTAGATGCATCTATTGTCCTGGTGGCATAGAGTACAATACGCCACTTAGTTATAC
>JAICPK010000085.1 GCA_025929855.1 Nitrososphaera sp. | reverse complement strand
GTATTATGAATAGGTTCCCATGAGATCCTGTAGTTGGCTTTATCTTTCAAGCTATCTATCTTGGAGGTTTGCGATCAAACCATAACAATACTTACTGCGGCTCTGTTAGCTTTGATATACCTAAAAAATATTGTTATAGATGAGTAAAATAAGAAGTGGTCCGTTGCCGCAGCTTTTTTCTTTTACAAAAGCAATTCCTTCTCCCTTGAAGAATCGAAGAATCAAGCTAATTAGCCAAATATCTAGCAACAATTTTATTTAGAAAATTCACTCTGTTAAAAGTACGCTGAGTGGGATATTTGCCCTATTGTATTTTCCTGAAGATAAAAACAGTTGCTTCTGTTCGATAAAAATAGTATTTCCTGAGATGGAAATTTTTAGGACTGATGCCAGTTGTTGTTATAATGCTGCTGTTCCTCATGCCACTGACTTGATAGCCTTTTGGTATTTAGTTTTGTAGATATGGATTTGGTAGCCGAAATACTTATCTATCGTAAAACACCTATCTTGATTTCGGCAGCTGTTAGGACCTTCAGGAATAAATGATAATAATGAAATATCCAATTCGAAACCTTCTCTACGAGAAGATTCGCCAAGCAGGCACGATGACAGATACGGATCTTATGAACGCACTTCAAAAGGAGGGCCTCACCCTTGCAGATTCTGACTTTAACAAGACGTTGATGGACCTAGAAATATACGGCCTTGTAAGGGTTTCCTGGGTAACTAAGGAGAAGCGCAGAATCGAGCTTATAGCAGACTCCGAGACTCATTCTTAGCTGATAATAGGAGGGAGATGAATTGAAAACGGTGGCATTAGTGGATAGTAAAATAAGGCATCAAATGCTAATGCGATAAATATTATGACAAGATACGGTGCTGTGACCTTGTATGCTTTCCACGCAAATTCCGGCGTCGGGCTCTTTGTCAGCTTGTAGTGATAGGCTAACATCAATGAGCCAGAAACTGCTGCAACTGCGGTGTATAATAAACCAAGTCCGAAAAATGCTAGGGCCAGTGAATATGGCAGCAGGATCGCGGTATTGATCATGATATAACTTGCTGTCTTCTGATTACCAATCAGCACAGGTAACATCGGAACGTGTACGCTTGCATACTCTTCTCTTGCCTTTATCGCAAGGCACCAAAAGTGGGGAGGAGTCCACATGAAAACTAGCCATCCTACCAAAAAGCCTAGTAAATCAATAGATCCGGTTGCAGTTGCCCATCCGGCCATGGAAGCGGCGCTTCCCGCAAAACCCCCGATAACGATATTTGAGGCATTAATACGCTTGAGCCAAGCCGTGTATATTATGACGTAAAAGAGGATCCCGATAGCAATCATAGCCGTGGCAATCGGATTAAGGGTAAAAAATGCAATGGCAATCGAAAGAAGGCATAGCGTAAGCCCATATACAAATACATGTTTTGCAGAAAGCCTCCCGTCAGGTATCGGTCGCTTTGCAGTCCGCTGCATCATACTGTCAATATCTCTATCATAATAGTGATTAAGAGCGCTCGATCCCATTGAAGCTAGTGCCCCTGCAAGAGTTAGAAAGCCTATCTGCCAGGCACTCACATCCCATGCGACAGCTGGGGTAGAATCAAACCTGCTACCTGCTAAAAGTGAAGCAATGGCAGTTATTACAAGGACAACCACGATTCTTGGTTTTGAAACTTCTACGTAGTCACGTATAGCCACAGGTTTAACTCGATCGGTGTTCTCCCGTTGCTCGCATTTAATTTATTCGTTCTCTCGCTGGTCAATATATGAAATGCTTCAAATTAGTCACCTGTAGCTTGAAGAACCTCATTATCTTTCGCTTTAATAATGCATGTTCACCATCTGATAAGCCACATAAGCATTTCATATTCTTCTTGTCAATTGCATGAGATTCAGCGAGCATATAGATCTTCGCTATCTTGTTGCGTGCTTGCTGAAAGTTATAATATTGACTAATCTGCTGAATGTTCTCGAGCATATCTAGCAGAGTCACGGTGTTAAGCCAAGCATCCCAGACAGTATCACTCTCGCTTATATCGAAAAGGTCTGCTAAAGGCATGGGTTCTTGGTTCACTACGTGCATTCTTAAGACACGATATCAAGAACAATAGATTTGTAGATCGTTTTAATGCACAAGTTAAAAACGCCTAGGAGCGTTGGGAGAATATCATATGTGTACTAACTTTATTCCGGGATAAGGTGGACTAAAGAGTGTAGCCGAGGAAAGGATTAAGTATACCAAACAAATCCCAATATGCGTACAACAACATGACTGACTGGGACCTTATGACACCCGGTATTGGTCTTACTTCAATAGGCATCGTCGGTGTCGGAATTTCACTTTCAGGCATTGCAAAGACATTCCTCGATGGTATGCATGCCGTTACTCTTTTGACAATGTTTATCGGTATGATCTTCCTTGCCTCTGGCCTATTCAAAGATGGCTTTCCGACCTCCGGTAGAGCTAAATCCGCCACATTTGTTACGCTGGGATTCCTAGTCACTTTTGGTTTTGCCGCTGCGGTGACAGTTAGCACGCAGGTTCCAAGTATTTATGCATACATCGGTCTCATGCTTATGATCTCTATTCCAGCTACGGTGCTTGCAGTTGCCTCGTACCGAGGAAGTCAGTACCTTAAGGCCATGGCTGTGATATTTATCGGTGCTGCCATTGTGGGTGGCTCAACATTCTATGCATTTGGGCTAGTGACTCCCAAACCGCCGGCTGCAGAAGAAGAAGAACAGGCAGAGCAGGGAGCCGAATCGGCGCCTACGCAGGAGCCAGCAACACCGCCCGCCAACACTATCAGTGCAAGGATACTTCCTGGAGCTTCTGCACAAGGCAACCCCGACTACGACCCAGATCCCATTACCATAACACAAGGAGAGGGAGTTCAATGGACAAACGAGGACAACGCTCCACACACGGTAACCAGCAGTGAACAAGGAGTATTTGACTCTGGCCTAATCAACGCAGGCGACACTTGGCAGCTAAATTCCGCTGAAATCGCGCCTGCAGAATATGAATATTTCTGTACACTTCATCCGTTTATGGTCGCAATGCTCGCAGTTTCAGATGGTACAGCCATGTCCCCTCAGAGCTCAGAAAATGCCACGTCCCAGGGTGCAGCAGGCAACAATCAATCGAACACGTCAGTTGAATGAAAACCATCTTCCTTACCGCGGCTCATATTAGACGGCTAATTGGAATCGCTAAAGACGCACTTCCAAATGAGTCTTGTGCTTTTCTCCTAGGTCATAATTATAAGGTAGCCGAGATTTTGTCAATGCGAAATATTGATCAGTCACCTATCACATTTAGCATAGAGCCTGCAGAACTAATACAGGCGTACAAACTTGCTGAGAGCAAGGGGATGGAAGTGATTGCGATTTTCCATTCACATCCAACTAAGGCCTGGCCATCAAGTACAGATATAAAATTCATGGAAATAAATCCCGTGGTATGGATCATTTACTCAACGACTGAGAGTCAGCTAAAGGGTTTTATTCATGATGACGATGGGCTCATAAAAGAAATTGATATAAAAATTAACGGTTTCACGGCGTGAGCCTCTCAGTATCCCTTGGATACAGAACAACCTCTCGCACATTCTGTTCTCCCGTAAGGACCATCATCAGACGATCGTAACCAAGACCCCATCCGGAGTGTGGAGGCATGCCCCACTCGAAAGCTTTTAGATGCTCTTGGAATGTTGCGGGGTTCAGTCCTTGCTCTGCAAGCCGGGTCTGCAATTTTGCATGCTCGTGCAAACGTCGACCCCCAGATGCAAGCTCCAAGTAATTGTATTGGAGGTCAAAAGACTTCGAAAGCCTAAGATCATCCTCTTTTCCGTGTATGTAAAAGGGCTTAAGCTTGAGAGGCCAATCCATTATGAAGTAGAATCCAGGATGCAGGCTCCCAAGTTTTCTAAGGGCGGAATCTGACAGATCGTCGCCAAATTCAAGCTTTTCGCCCTCCTTAGCAAGTTCCTCTAGGCATTGCTCATAAGTCAATCTGTCTATCTTTGCAGCCGAGATTTCCTTTGCACCCACTGACTGAAGGTCAAGCAGGTATCTTTCACGAAATTCGGTAGCGACTTTCCGTATTACGTTTTCTAAAATATCCATAACATCTTCGTAGTCAAGGAATGCAGCTTCAATATCGACGCTTGTAAATTCAGAGAGATGCCTGACTGTGTGCGAATTTTCAGCACGAAAATACGGCCCAATCTCAAAAACCTTGTCAAGGCCAACCATCAGTTGCTCCTTGTACAATTGCGGACTTTGTGCAAGGTATGCCTTTCTATTACCGAAGTAACTAAACCCGAAGAGGTTTGCTCCTCCCTCGCTAGCGCTGCCAATTATTTTAGGAGTATTGACTTCAATAAAGCCCAGAGAGGTAAGCGTGTCCCTTATGATCTTAAGTCCTGCTGAGCGCAGCCGGAAAATGGCTGCTATCCTTGGGTTTCTCAAATCCAGTGCACGTGCATCTAACCGCTTATCTATGGCAGATTCTACACGCCCAGTGGGGTCTATTGGAAGCGGATGGAGCGCTTCTGTAAGCACTGTAAATTCACTTGCCTTCACTTCAACAGGAAAGTCTCGAGCCTTGCTCTC
>JAICPK010000015.1 GCA_025929855.1 Nitrososphaera sp. | reverse complement strand
TGAATTACAACCTTCCTTCTTCTGCTTTCACTTGAGATTCTTATTCTAATACTGATAATGAAGATACCGCTCTCTAATGCTTGTTCTTTATCGTCGTCATTCTTCTCCTAATTTTGCTGCTTGGACTTTTTCTCTCGCACCTGTGGTTTTAAAGCATGCGCTAATCTCCCATAGATGGGCGCCGGGAGAGGGACTCGAACCCTCGAGTCCCGAAGGACATCAGCTAGCGCGTCATAGTGAGTGTCTGTGTGTATGTGACACACAATATACATATATGATCTCGAGGCTGACCCCTTTTAGGGCCTACTCTGACTTACCTAGCTTGGGTACCCCGGCGCTCCTAATTTGTGAACAGGTATTGCAATTTATGCCTTTATCACTTTGGTAAATTATCATTATCATCTCACTTAATGCAGTCACATCGGGTTAGACAACTACAAGCTACGTATCCTGTAACACTATTCGAAATACACACACTCTCGTCCGCACTGAAAAATTATATAATCATACCATTACAATAAAAGCAGTTATGCTTGCTACGTCTATAAAGCTACCGACCTCTGAAGAGATCAAGAAACTGTCGCTTTCAGACATTGCAATATCTGGAGGTCTAGCAGACGAATTTCGAGATAGGCTTCGTGAATATGTGCATGTTGATCCCTATTGTGTGCCCGATCCGTTTAGTGACAAATATGACTGCAATTACTCTATTATACTTGACAGAGAAAATCCAAACAGAATTGTAGTATTGCTTGCAAATAAGAAATTGATGCTTCCTCAACTTCAGTGGTCTGCAATACTAGGTGAGCGGCTAGTCAAAATGTCAGTGTCAAAGGAAGATGCCCTTGCGATCAAGCAGGAGCTAATGCCAAAGGAAACCAACAACTTTTACCCATATAGGCGCAACGGCATAATAGCAGGCTACATCATGTTTGCATTTCAGATATGTGGGTAATGATGATCTCGCAATTCAATGACTCCGATTTTCTGAAATTTCCTTACCATATGCTCAAGCGATTTCCTTACGTCATTCTCTCCACTGCTTGAAATCCGGAGAACCTCCCGCAACAGGTCATCAAATGTAATGCCATTACACATGTTCCAAAGCGAGACTGCAGTATCGTTGACTCGATATGCCTCGCCCCTGCCATTTATGAGAAGCGGTGTCCCATCGCAGTCGTTGCCAACCACGCCTCTTCGTAGAATTATCTTGTTATTAACACTCTCCCTTTTCAATAACATCAGGTCATCATCAGGCTGCTGCTCTTATGCACCATCTGCTTATTTAGCATTGCTACATTCTTGATGCAAAGATGGCCATCAAGTATTTTTCTGCAAGGAGCAAGCAACACACGCATGTACCATTTGTTTTTTAGCACAGTTTTGTAAGTGCCATGAAAATAACATCATGAAATAGAGTTAGAGGGACAATTCAGACAGACTGCACACACGCACACTGTACGTAATAATATAATAATAATATGTTTCAATATAGAGGCTGAAGCTCGCAGCTCACTTTCAAAGTACCAACACTTGTCCTCATAAGTTATAAAGAGTGAGTTGCACTTAAAACAGTACAAGTTTTGTTTGTATCATCATGATTCTTATTCTTCCTTTCGGCCCTAAATCCAGAGTAAACCATTCACAGCAGAGAGATGTTGTGGATTTATTAATGTTAAAATAAAAGTCGAACCCAGATAGTTTTTAGTGTCTTTCAAAAAGAGCGAGAGACAAAATAGAAAGGCCGTCACTATTACCAGACAGGTGGCTGACAGCATAATTACGTGGGCAAAGACACACCATCCAAATGAGGCCATCCTCGTCCTTCAGGGCAAGAGTACACGAGAGCAGATCTCCGTCGATGGGGTCGTAATCCCTCCATTTTCAGAGAGTGGCCCATTTTACTCCGGCTTTGGAATTCATGATCTTCCATACACCATACCTCACGTTGGCACAGCACACTCTCACCCCGGAGGCTCAAATAATCCCTCGCTTGAAGATCTCAATTACTTTACGGGGTTTGTATCCATCATTATCAGTCACCCTTACGAGGACAATACAATAGCCGCATATGATAGGAATGGCAACAGCCTAGAACTTAAGATTGTGAACTCATGAACTCAGGCTGAGTGTTTCCTGCGCCCAAAGTCGAGCTCTACTCCGCGCTTGGTGTCATAGCTGAAAATAAACGACTCGTCCGGCATTATAGGAAAGCTTGATAGTTGAGCAGCTGAGCACATCGGGCACTTATCCTTCAACCTGGTCTTGTCAAGAAATGTTGCACACCAGTAGCAGGTATCACAGAGCACAAAGATTGAAACCGCAGCAGCAACAGCAGGTGATTTAGGCAACAATGATAATTCAGAATCCAAGTTATTATTACATTTAACTGTGCATAAAGTTTGTGGTTAATAGCAAATTAATTGACCTAAGTAATGTTAGACATAGAGAGAACTCACACCTTCTAATGATGGAATATAAGGTACAACCGCTATTCCACACAAATTAGACATTCTCAAAATAGTAGAATACTTCTAAGTCAATAGAATGAACTTGTGAAAGCTTGATTCTATGTAAGTATGAAATAGATTGTATAATTTCGTATGCCTCATTGAAACAGTGAATGAGGGGCAAAAATATTTTGGAACTGTCCCCCGATTGTTGCTCATAGGAAATCATGTATAATTAGACCGATAAAGATCTTCAAATGCAGAAGATGGACAAGTATTGATGGGCGTTTACTGTTATGGTTACGACCATCGCTAGTTAGGGTGTATTTTTTGGGCGGGGATACTGTTGAATATTCACGAAGTCATGTCACGTTAAGGTTGCTCTCTACTAAACATGAAAATAATATGGTGCATCAACAGCAGAGGATTTGACATGATTTTATGTTTATGATAGCCAGACTCTAAAGGAACATGCCTGCCATAACTGCGTTTAAGATGTTCCAAGAGAACTCTGAATACATTTTTGCTTAGATACGATAATGCTAAAAAAGATAACCCATACAGGGCATTATTACAAAAAGGGGTCTAAGAGGGGATTAGAATGACTGTATACGAGATACTATCCGGATGTTACAAAGTAATAAAAAAGGACGAAAAGCTGATGTTGTTAACTATCCGTGGTGACGCTAATATGTGTTTATCTTATATGTTCATTTGGATATATTTTGATTTTATAGTACTTCAGCTGGAAAACTTAATAAAAGAATAATTCCAATATCAAACGATAACTAATTGAACTGGATAGGTCAGCAAATGGCATGGATAATGGTATCCCTTGCCATAAGTCTGCTATTTACAATGTGGCTTGGATTGTGGGGGCTCATTCCCGCGATCGCAATCTTCATAGGTATTTCCTATTACATGCGTAGGCGTATGATGGCCCGTATGGGAATGGGTAGTGGTGGAGGAGGATTTGGCGGTATGCTGGGTTCCGGTGGAGGAATTAACTATATCTGCATAGCGTGCGGTCACAGGTTCAAGGGTGGAGCTTGCCCACGCTGCGGAAGCAAAATGCGCAGGGCCGACTTTTAATACATGACTCTTGAGGACCTGCGCCAAAAGGCGTTTTTTCAAAATACAATAGATGTGTGGATAGCATACAGTGAGGAGCGCGGCTGGGATTGGTATAATATTGATGCCTATCGATGCTTTATTGGACACCTTATCTCAAAGGGTATCAAGATGCAAAAGTTCCCACTATGCGTCAAGGAGTCTGGCGGTACATATGAGCGTGGTAAGGACAAGGCCCAATTCCTTGACCAGCTCTCAAAAATATCCGCCACAGACGCTGCAGCCTACACTGTCAAATTGACGGGCGAAATAATAGGTGCCATACGCTTGTTTGTCAACTAGAGTCTAGAAAATTTCAGCTCGTAGATATTACAGTTTGGTAGGAACCTCTAAAATCTATTATCTATATACATTATGTGAAGTGCCTGAAGAGAAGCTGCCAGTTCCAGCGCAAGAAGAGCACATAATCAACCCGAGAATTGAAAGGCTGACTGCTATCAAACCCGAGCCCCTATTTGAGAACATTGTAGGCTATAGCGATGTAAAAAGGCTATTTCATCTATCAATTTCTTCTGAAAAGCCTGTACACTTGTTGCTTGTTGGCCCGCCAGCGTCTGCCAAGACGCTTTTCATGCTCGAATGCATGAGACTTGAACGGTCATATTTTACACTTGGAAGCCACAGTACTAAGTCCGGCATGATAGATTATCTGTTTGATAAAAGGCCGCGGTACCTGATTGTGGATGAAATAGAACACATGCCAATGAAGGATCAGACTGCACTACTGAGTCTGATGGAGGCAGGCATCATATCGGAAACCAAGTTCCAAAAGACGCGTAACACTCATCTAAAGACATGGGTTTTTGCATCAAGCAACGCTACTGACAGAATGCTGACGCCACTTTTGTCAAGGTTCGTCGTGCTCCACTTCAAACAATACTCACTTGGTTCATTCCACGAAGTTTGTGCTCACATTCTTGGCCGTGAAGGAGTCACACCTGATGTCGCCGCAGCAATAGCAGAGGCGGTATGGACAAAACTCAAGTCAAAGGACATACGTGACTGCATAAAGATTGGGCGCTTGGCAAAGACAAAGGAAGACGTCGAATGGATAATTCAAACATTGAGGGCCCATAAGCAATAACTTATTTGTTATTGTTGATCTTTTTGCTTGTGTGAAATTAGTTGGAATGGCCATACCTGTCTAGTTTCTTGGCTTAAAGATTTCGGAATGCAGAGTTAAACAGAGTTAAAGTTTTTGTGGCGCTCTTACGTGTATTATGTGGTAGCAAGAAATGGGCTTAGACCTCAAGCCACTGGTAACACCTAGGCCGCTCAAATTGACAGAGCTAGCAGGCAAGGTTGTTGCAATTGATGCTTACAATACGATTTACCAGTTCCTCAGCATAATAAGGGGGCCGACAGGGGAACTGCTTACGAATAGCAAAGGGGAAGTAACGAGCCACCTGAGCGGCCTATTCTATAGAAACGCCAATCTAATGATGGATAATATCAAGCCTCTTTACGTCTTTGACGGCAAGGCAAATGAGCTCAAGATGGCTGAAATAGAGCGCAGAAGCCAGCTGAAAAAAGAAGCGACAGAAAAGTATCATCTTGCAGTTGAAGAGGGCAGGATGGAGGACGCACGCAAGTATAGTACACGTACAGCAATCCTGACACCGGATATGGTGGAAGATTCAAAAAAATTGCTCTCATATTTAGGCATTCCATATATACAGGCACCCTCTGAGGGCGAATCGGCAGCCTCATATTTTACAAGGCATGATATGGCCTTTGCGGTTGGAAGCCAAGATTATGATTCAATATTGTTTGGAGCTAAAAAGCTGGTGCGTAACCTCGCAATCAGCGGCAAGCGCAAGGTGCCAAACCGTAACACGTACATCGATATCGAGCCTGAAATACTTGAGCATGACAAGGTGTTACATGAGACTGGCCTGACACACGAGCAGCTAGTGGATGTCGGCATACTTATCGGTACCGATTTTAACCCCGGCGGCTTTCCTGGTATTGGCCCAAAGACTGCGGTCAAATTAATTAAGGAAAATGGTAGGCTGGAAGATGTCCAAAAAATCAAGAGCTTGCTTACACAAGTGCCCTATCAAGAGATACGTAACATCTTTCTCGACCCTGAAGAACCAAAGGTAGACAAGATCGAATTTGGCATAGTCAATCGTGAAAATGTACTGGATTTTCTTTGTGTCAAGAAAAACTTTTCAACAGATAGGGTGAGTAGCATACTTGACAAACTGCAAAAATCAATAGCAAACCGCAACCAGTCACTTGAGCAATGGTTTGGCTAACATCGTGATAATAAAGTTAATAATTGAAACCGTGTGGTAATGTAGTGTGTTTCTGACAAAGCTTGAAAAAGCGGTGTGCCTATCCTGGTTTTTCTCTTTAGCTTTGTTGTCCATACAAGGTATCCAAAGCGCAGCGGCGTGGATCTGAACTCTCTATCTTTTGGATAAATTTTCTGTTTAGTGATCTGACACTTGCAGCAAACTAAAAATCTTCTGAATGATTAGAGGTCAAGCAGGAACCTTGCGGTAGTCATATCATTTTCTTGCTTGATCTCCATTTCATGATATGTTACTGCTTTGATTTCCACTTTGTAGTGATGCCGGTCTAGTTCAAGTGGTTCTCCTCTTGTAATGCCTTCGAGCAAATAGCTGTTGTTATATTGTTTTATCTTGACAGCAAATTCAGACATAGCTATTCCATCTGCCACCAGCAAAAGCATAACCTTGTCCAGCCAGTCGAAGAGCAACGAATAAAGGTCGTTGCCTTTGGCAGAAAATTTAATCTCTCTTGTGGGCCTGACAGTTTTCAAGTCGATCATTGTGTCGCAGAGAGCCTTGGCAGCGTTTTCAAAGGCTTCCTCTAGCGTGGTCCCGTAAGCCTCTATAACGGCATCTGTCATATGGTCAAGGAATCGGTAGCCGCCTGCCAATATAACAGTGTGAACAAATGACGACTATTTATTGCGTTATTCCTTACCAAAATATCGCAAAATCTAAATGTTAACACACCGTTGGCTATTGGTGTGGCCAGGTTAGAGCTTCCCCGAGGCATGAGGGATCTTGATCCTGAAGAGTATGCTAACATAAATTATGTCCGCGATAGGTTCTTTGAAAGTGCGCGGCTGTTCAATTTCCAACTCACGGAGCCATCTCCTCTTGAAATGCTTGCTACACTAGAGGCAAAGAGCGGTGCTGCAATATCAAACGAAATCTACGCGTTCAAGGACAAGGGAGGCAGGGATGTCGCCCTTCGTTTTGACCTTACTGTCGGTCTAACGCGATATATCGAGTCACGGCGCGATCTCAAAATGCCAGTCAAGCTAGCTTCATTTGCCGGCGTGTGGCGGTATGATGAGCCGCAAGCAGAGCGCTACCGCTACTTCCACCAGTGGGATATCGAAGTGTATGGTCCATTCAGCCAAGAATCCGATGCTGAAGTAATTGAATTTGTTTACACATTTTTCAGAACACTGGGCCTAAAGGTAGTAATCGAGATAAACGATAGGCAGTTTCTTGAGCAGTATATAAGAAAAAAACTTGGTGTTTCTAGCGAAGAGACGATGCTTGAAATGTTTCGTGCAGTAGACAAGGTACCAAAAAAGGGGGCTCAGACCGTGCTTGCAGAATACAAGGACAAAATAGAACCTGCAAGAATGCAGGCACTGATAGAATTGTCAAAATTAAAGGGCAATGTAGACGAAGTTGCTAGCAAGTCTGACGTAACGGGGCTTGATAGCTGGCAGCAGTTAGTCAGCTTGATGGACTTGCTCAAGGCAAAGAAGGTAGAAGGAGCGCGCATTAACCTTGGCATAGTGCGTGGTCTTGACTATTATTCTGGAGTAGTTTTTGAAGCATTTGATCAAGCCACTGATTCTGGAGCACTCATTGGTGGAGGAAGGTATAACAGGCTCACTGAAGCATTTGGAAGGAAAGATATTGGAGCCACAGGTGTTGCTGGAGGGGTGGAACGGATAGTGATGGCCCTTAAGAGGCATGGCGTATTGAAACAATCACCAAGACCCCTTGTATATATCGCAAATGCAACTGAGGATCTCAGAGCAAAAGCGCTTGAGCTGGTTTCATCTCTACGCACAAGTGGCATAGCAGTCGATTACGATATGATTGGAAGGACACTTAGAAAGCAGCTAGAATATGCTTCTATTAAGGGCGCAGAATTTGTAGTAATTGTAGCCCCAAATGAAATTGCCATGGGCCAAGTAATCCTCAGGTCTATGAAAGATGGAACTGAAGGCAAATGCCATGCAGACAGTTTGAAAGAAGCGCTCAGCAAGATGCTTAAAGTTTGATTGTAGCCACACTCTTCATTTTGACCATGCCATTTGTCTTTTTTTCGTATACTACTCTGACTATAAGGTCCGGTGGATCATAGCTTACGTAAATATCGCCGGTCCTCAGCTGCTGTACATCGTAGTTAATCTCAATCCTACTCTCATGAAACCCATTCTCTCTAAGTCTCTCTTTTGCCCGGTTCACGAGCTCCTGATCGGAAGAGTTTGGAGCCAGAAATGCTTTAGCGTCTGGAGCATTTGCCAAATAATCCCTCAAATTTGTGGTTTCCAATAATAAGAGCCAGTAGGGCAATTACTATTAACGTTTCTAGCGTCTTAGAAGAATATCGATATGACTGCAGTTACCTGCATATCACTTACTTGATGTATTGCGCTTTATCACGAATTTTTCTATGGGTGATCCTTTCTTTGTATTTTTTGTGCTACTATGCTATGAAGAATATCATGAATCATATTTAGTATTATGGCTGCATGTATACAACAGTTAATTGCCTTTTGCTTTGTACAATTAATTGCAGGAGTTCAAGGTATATATGAGAATTAGCCGCCTTCCTGAATGGAAGGAAAGAGGGAAGCGCGTAGTTGGCTGACATTACTACTATTGCACATGATGTACTCATAATCGGGTCAGGGCTGGCAGGCCTTCGCGCAGCTATTTCTGCAGCTGCCGTTGACAGAAAACTGACCATAGCTGTCATTTCCAAGGTGCAAGTAATGCGCTCTCATTCTGTGTCTGCAGAAGGTGGAACTGCAGCAGTACTCTACGAAGAAGAGGGCGACAACCAAGAAGCTCATATTTATGACACAATCAAGGGGAGTGACTACTTAGCAGACCAAGACGTGGCTGAGCTTTTGGTAAAGAGTATGCCATATGAAATCTATCAATTAGACCATTGGGGAATGCCATGGTCAAGGCGCAAGGATGGTAGGATAGCACAGCGCAAATTTGGTGGTTATTCGTTCCCGCGTGCCACCTTTGCTCAGGACAAGGTAGGCTTTTACGAAATGCAGACTCTCTACGATACATGCCAGAAGTATGACAATATTCACTTTTACAACGAGTGGTTCTGCACATCGATACTGCATGAGAACAATACCTTCCAAGGAGTAACCGCCATTGAAATGAAGACTGGCAATTTTACCATATTCAAAGGATCTGCCGGCATAATATGCGCCGGAGGCGCCGGTAGGATCTACAGTTTTTCTACTTATGCATTTTCCTCTACGCCTGACGGTCTGGACATGGCCTATCGTGCAGGCCTTGCGCTAAAGGACATGGAATTCGTACAGTTTCACCCCACCGGCATATTGCCATCTGGCATACTGATAACGGAAGGTGCAAGAGGCGAGGGAGGATATCTAATCAACAACAAAGGCGAGCGCTTTATGCAAAAGTATGCTCCTGGGAAGCTCGAGCTTGCTCCAAGAGACGTTGTGTCGCGCTCGATGATAAGAGAGATTCAGGAGGGAAATGGATTCAAGCATGAAACTGATGTAGATTGCCTCAAACTCGATCTTACGCATCTTCGGGCCGACCGCATAAAGGAAGCACTTGCAGGCATCCGCGAAATTGGGATCAAGTTCTCCGGCACTGACATCATACACGAGCCCATAGAAGTGAGACCTGTCTGCCACTATATGATGGGAGGCATTCATACTAACATCGATGGCGCAACTGAAATGGCCGGCCTCTGGGCAGCTGGCGAAGCTGCATGCAACAGCACACATGGCGCGAACAGGCTTGGTGCCAACTCAACATCAGAATGCATTGTGTGGGGTAAGATAACCGGAGAGCTTGCGGCGAGATATGCAACTAGAAAAAAGGTTGACTCCATCAATAGAAAGCAGGTGCTTGAGGAGGAAAAGCGAATATACGATGGGCTATTCCGCGGAAGAGGTGCAGTGAACCCGTATGAAGTAAGAAAGCAGCTGACAGACATGATGGATGAGAAGGCCTATGTCTTTAGAAACGAGCAGGAGTTGACTAGTGCACTCGAGAAGGTGAGAGAGCTAAAGGGTGCAATGTGGAAGCATGTTGAGGACAAAGCCAAAGAGTACAATACCAATTTTATCAACGTAATGGAGACAGACTCCATGCTCAGAACTGCTGAAATTGTGCTTGTTGGCGCTCTCAACCGCCGGGAGTCTAGGGGCGCGCATGCAAGAACCGACTATCCCTACCGCGATGATGCGAACTTCTTGAAGCACACCCTAGCCTACTTTACGGGCAACGGCGGGCCTAAGATGACATGGTATCCGGTAGCTTTTACACGATATGCTCCAGTTGAGAGGAAATACTAGCATGGAAAGAGAAGTAGCTGATCGCAATAACCGTGAGGGAATGATGGGGTGGCTCAATCCCAGACGCTATGGATGGGAACGGGTGTCCTACTGGCTGCAGAGGTTAACAGGTGTGGGCCTGCTTGCCTATTTCATCGCTCACATTTATGAAACCAGCCAGATCGCTGGCGGGCCTGCATTATGGGAAGCATTCCTAGAGCTTACGCAAACTACTCTTGGTCATATTATTCTAATAGTCGTAATCGGAATGTGTGTATTTCATTCAGCAAACGGAATCCGGCTGATATTTGCACATGGAGGCAAGGGGCTTGGCAAACCGGGCAGGCCCGACTACCCCTACGATGCAGTATCGCTCAACTACAGGCAAAAGTCTGGCATTTGGATTGCATTGATACTTGCATTAGTCGCAATGCTATATGGAGCATCTGTACTCTTTGGAGGCGAATAATGCATAAGATGACAATGCTTCGTGAGAGCCAAATAATGAAAATACACTATATCACAGCCGTTGGTGCACTATTTGTTGTTGCAGTGCATATTATGATGCGCATAGCGGTCATGCCATATGGCATGAGTCTTGAATATGAGAATGTGATAGCCAACTATCAAAACATCCCTTACATCGTGCTGCTAGAATCAATACTGGTGCTCGTGTCAATCCATGGTTTTAACGGCCTGCGTGTAATCCTGCTAGAACTGCGTCAGAGCAAGAAGTGGGAGGATGGTGTGACAGTCTTGACGATAGCAGCAATGATTGCTTTAATAGCATACGGTACACGTACCATTATCTTAGCTAATGGTCTTGGAGTTGAATAAAAAATGACTGAACAGTTAATCGAAGAAATAGAGACAATGGAAAAAAAACGTGAAAAGGAAAAGCACCAAGGAGAAAAAGAGTACCCAAAGAGCTCTGTCACTTTAAAGATATACCGAGCTAACAGGCGCGCCGGCGAATCTCCGCACTATGACAGAATAGAAGTGCCAGTACAGCGTTGGACTACCGTGCTTGATGCACTACTGTATGCTAAGGCGTACAAGGACCAAAGCATCGGTATCCGCTATTCATGTAGGATGGCATCATGTGGTTCCTGTGGTATGAAGATAAACGGCATTCCACGCCTTGCATGCTATACCAAAGTATCAGAGCTTCAAGGAAGAGAAATAACGGTTGAGCCTCTTTCTAATTTCCCACACATTCGAGACCTTGTGACAGACTTTTCCCAGTTCTTTGCACATCACCACAACGTGGAGCCATATATACAGAATGATAACGCAGACATGCCGGAAAAGAGCAAGCTGACAGAGTTCATACAGACTCCAGAAGATGTCGACAAGTATCTGCAGTTTTCATATTGCATCAAGTGCGGCCTATGCTATTCTGCCTGTCCTACAGTGGCCACTGACACCCAGTTCCCCGGACCTCAGGCGCTTTCTCAGGCGTACCGCTACTTTATTGATAGCCGCGACACCGCACCCAAGGAGAGGCTCGATTTGGTGGACAACAGGCACGGCATATGGCGCTGCCATTTTGCCGGCTCATGCAGCGCAGTCTGTCCTAAAGGCGTTGACCCTGCGCTTGGCATACAGTTGCTGAGAGGACACCTTCTGGGATACTCAAAAAATGAAAAGAAAGTGGCGGAGCTGAAAGAAAGGCAGAAAAAAGATGATTAGGCGGCCGGTTTAGGTGGGTACTTGCTCTCGTTTACCTGCTTGTTTATAGCATCGGCCATGAAGTGGTTGCTGACGTTCACGTTCACTCCGTCTATGCCAGGCAACTTGTAGATATTGTCCCGGACGTCTTGTGCTATCTTAAAGCCAAAAACTGCAGGGCAAAACGGGCTCGTCAGGTGCAAGTCAACCTTGACCTTGCCTGAATCAATGTCCACTTTGTCTATAAGCTCAAGCTCCATTATCGAAACTCCAATTTCAGGGTCAACTACCTTAGTCAGTTCTTCAAAGATTTTTCTTCGAGTCTGCTGTATCTGCTCTTCCTGACTCATTAT
>JAICPK010000042.1 GCA_025929855.1 Nitrososphaera sp. | reverse complement strand
TGCGAAGGTTGTTAATCCAACACCGCTGATCGACATTACTGAAGATTTGAAGCAGTGTGCAAGAATTGAGTACGGCTTGGATCTTGCCGATAAAGATCTGCAAGTTTTCGGTAAGTTTGATTCAAACTTGCTTGCAGGCTCAATCAAAGTAAGGCCCGCAGTACGCATAATCTATGATGCCATTGCGTCAGGCAAACTGAAGAGTGGACAGACAATAATTGAAGCGACCTCGGGTAACTTTGGAATTGCTCTAGGGCAGATCGGTCGGCTCGGCCTAGACGTCGTTACCCTCGTATCCAGGAAGCTTCAGGAAGGAGTATTTGAGGAGTTGAGAAATGAGAGAACACACATCATAAACCTGGATATGGACATTTGCCCTGCTCCGGGTATGAAGGGTAATCCGAATCTTTTGGCTGCTAAAGCAACTGCATCGAATATTCGCTCACAGCTCGTTGAAATCGGAT
Source organism: Nitrososphaera sp. (assembly GCA_025929855.1). Taxonomy (GTDB): domain Archaea; phylum Thermoproteota; class Nitrososphaeria; order Nitrososphaerales; family Nitrososphaeraceae; genus Nitrososphaera. The sequence continues at coordinate 6,917 of JAICPK010000042.1, read as the reverse complement.
TTGATCCTGCGATTTTTGATAAATCACGCTCAGAGGCAGAGGAACTTCTAGCAAGTCAAGACATAATAAACTTGGCAAAGCTTCTTGCAAGGATCTACGGTTGTTTCTGCCCCGAACAGTACGACAATGAGCTGAATATTGAGGTTCACAGAACTGTGACAGCCCAAGAGATGGATCAGCAATTGACTGAACAAGGCCATTCGCTAGCCGAATTCAAAGTTGTCTGCACCTTTGGTACAGGTGGCACCTCAGGTGGCTTAAGCAGATACTTGATGGACAAATATGGAAAGAAGTCACTACATGTAGTCTTCCCACTTAGTAACCAAGATGTTGCAGGAATAAGGACCAAGGGAAAGGCAGCAGGCTTGAAGTTCTATGAGCCTGAGCGGTACGCTGGACAACATGAAGTAGATTTTGAACAGGCAAAACGTCTGTTGAAGTTTTTCGTAGACAAGGGATACGACATGGGAGAAAGCAGTGGCCTTGCGCTTTACGCGGTGATGCAGATGGCGAATTTCGGTGGAGAGGGAGGTAGAAAGTTTGTTGTAATGGTTGCAGATGGAATCCAAAAGTACAGAAGGAGCATTGAAATGATGCAAGAGACACCAGAGGACCGCCTAGAGGTTCCTCTACAAGAAGCTGTATCGAACATCGGAAACTACAACAGAGTTCTTTGGATTCACACAATGTATACTCCCCGCAAGGAGGGAATAGAGTTAATTGCCAATTCTCTGGGCGTTGATGAAAACAGGATCTCTGTCCCAAAGGCTAGCGACGTGGAGCGACTTTTAGCAACCCAAAAGATTCCAGAGGAACTGGATAGTGCATTGGGCGGAGAAGGAAATAATGGAAAAGCATTGCTCGTCTGCATGATGGGTAATACTTCGCTCAGAGTTGCCGAAGTACTTGCAGAAAAAGGCATTGTAGCTCAGAGCTTGACTGGTGGAATTTCAGCACTTTCTCAGGATAAAGGCAAGCAAATTTCTGAACTAGTGCGAATAGCCACAGAGTAATAGAGCATTACGAGAGGTATAAGCGGACCCTATTCAATTGACGCGGATTGCAGAAGCTATGGTATTTACTAAATTCGAATTCTGCATTCGGCTGACAATAATTGATACAATATTTTTGAAGTATAATATTTTACTCTAGTCAATTTTAGCAGTGCTTCTGTAGTCGCTTGAGCAAACATTCAACATAAATCCAAGCTCCTTCTTCTATATGCTCATTGATGCAGGTGTGTGTAGTTTTGAATGGTTTTAGGACGGATAGATTAATGAAATAACTTATCGACTATTCAACAACAATAGTCTGACTCTGCTCGCGCATGAATTCTGTCAGGTAATGAGGTCCTCCCGTTCCTTTACCTCTAGTACCGGACTCCTTCCATCCTCCAAATGGCTGGCATCCAACCATTGCGCCAGTTGTTGCGCTTGCCTGCCTGTTAACATAAACAACGCCTGCCTCAATGCTATCAACGAACTTTTTGACCTCTTCTTTCTTTCTGGTAAATATTCCGGCCGTCAATCCATACTCAGTGTCGTTTGCAAGGTGGATGGCATCATCAAACTTCTCATAGTCTGCAGCGCATAGGATGGGAACAAACATCTCCTCTCTAAAGAGCCGGTGCTTTTTTGGCAGACCAACGATAATCGTCGGCTCTACATAGTAGCCGTACTTTAGGTCATCATCCCTTTTGATAGAGCCTCCAACGAGCACCTTGCCATCTTTATCCGCTGCCCTTATGTATTTTTGATATTTCCTGTAGGCATTCTCATTAGCAAGTGGACCAACAAAGGTATTGGAGTCAAGTGGGTTTCCTATCGGCAGGTTCTTTGTCTTTTCAACAAGCCGCCTGAGAAACTCGTCCCTCACTTTCTTGTGGACATAAACACGAGAGCACGCGCTGCACTTTTGTCCCGAATAGCCAAACGTTGCTTTGAGGACACCGTCAACTGCGTTACTGATATCAGCCGTTTCAGTCACTATCACTGGATTCTTGCCTCCAAGCTCAGCGATTAGCGGCTTGATCCTTGTCTTGCTAAACTCTTTTGCCATGGTAAACCCAGTGTCTCGAGAACCGGTGAATACAATGCCAGCAACATCCTTGTTGCTGACAAGCTCATTGCCTATCTTGCTGCCTAGCCCGATGACTAGGTTGAACACACCATCAGGCAATCCCGCCTGCTTGAATATTTCTGCAAACTTCCATGCAATGATTGGAGTATTGCTAGACGGCTTGGCCACAACGGTATTCCCAGTGATTATTGCGCCCGTGCTCATGCCTACAAAAATCGCAGCCGGAAAATTAAAGGGAGCAATTACTCCCCATATTCCATAGGGTTTCATGATGCTCTTACTCTTTTCATTTGACTGAGCGCTATTCATCAATGTTTCAAAGCCGTTATTTCTTTCCATTTCTTCAGAATAGTAACGTAAAAAGTCGATAGCCTCGTCGATGTCTGCTATAGCCTCATAACGATTCTTGCCATTTTCATATGAGACCCACGCAGCAAGCTCAAATTTGCGTTCGGCCACGATGTCTGCTGCAACTCTGCATAAATGTACTCGCTCCCGGTAGTCTATTCTGCCCCAGCGCTCAAATGCCTCCTTTGCAGCTGCAATAGCTTTCCTAACATCTCTCGCACCCCCGATCGGCATGTGTCCAAGCACGATTCTTGTGTCAATAGGCGATGTATGCTTTATCGTAGTTGAGGTCGTTATCTCACTTCCACCAATCACCATTGTGTAGGTTCTACCAAACTCTGATCTAACCTGCTCAAGTGCTTTCTCGTACCTGTCATGAAATTGTCCCTCAGCCTTTTCCATCATGAATTTCTGTAGAGTGTGCTCGTTTGAGAACATCTATACTAGTATAGTTGCAAGAGCTTAAAAATTATGTACTTGTAAGCCTAGAACCATCAATCTTAATTTCATACATCGATCATGTTCGAGATTGATGTTGGCAAGACTGTCCAAGTCCAGATACTGTTTCTGTTGCATTATTATAAGCGAGGTATAAAAGACTGCTATAGAATCATAGCTTGTAGTGCAGTATGAGCTCGCCGCCCTTTTTCCGTTGTATTTTCTTGAGCTGCAGCTTGATGCTTTGGGCTATTTCATCAAATCCATCTCCCTCGACAAGCGTCGTCGCCAGCCTACCGCCTGCTATTTTTGGGGCAATTGTTATTGTCAGCTCGTCGACAAGCCAAAGCCGCAAAAGTGACCAGTTAAGCTCTCCCCCACCCTCTACCAATACTTTTTTCAGCCCCATCTTTTCCAGCTTGCGAAACAGCAGTTTAAGGTTGACGCCGTGGGGGACAGCGGCACTTTGTCCCTTTTTCCCTTCGCTTATTACTAGCACCTGCGCTCCCATATCTCTTAATTTTATTATTTTTTCCTCTGGTGCCTGATCCGTCACTGCTACAATAGTCTTAACCCGAGATGCAGTGCGCATTATTTGGGAGTCAAGTGGGATCCTGCCTCTGCTGTCGACTATCACCCTAGCTGGGTTCTTACCCTTCACTAGTCTTACTGTGAGCTGAGGATTGTCTGCTAAAATTGTAGAGATTCCTACTACTAGGGCATCTACAGAAGCGCGCAGCTTGTGAACCCTTACAAGATCTTCCCTTGAAGAAATTTTTGAATCTCCGCTTGATGTGGCGATCTTACCATCAACTGTCATTGCACTGTTGATTATCACCTTCAATCTACAAACCGCCCATCGACCATAACTGCTCTGATAGAACTTTGAGTAACCCTGTGAACGATTGCAGCATATGGGTCATGTATTGGATAGAGGTCGGCATGTTTTTTGTCAATGAATACTAGATCTGCAGCGCGGCCTGCCTCTATACACCCAGTATTGAGTCTTAAAATTTGCGCCGCATTTATGGTTGACATCTTCAAGAGTTCTTGTGCTCTTAACATCTCACCTTCAGTCGCCCTTGACACCTTCCAGGCATAATCCAGTTCTCTAAGAATGTCTGGAGAATTTAGCATAACATTGTCTGTACCAATGGCTACAAGGCAGTCTTGCCTGAGCATCTGGGCAACCTTAGGGATGCCGGCGCCAAGCACACCATTTGCCCTAGGGCAAATTACTACACCGGTTCCACTTTTTGCAACAAGCGATATTTCGTCTTCTGTTGCATTTGTCATATGTACAACAAAATCAGGCTTTAGATATTCCATTATCCTATCTACTTCGCTCCTGCCAGTGTGCTTCTTGGAAAATCTGACCGTCTCTTTTGACTCGGCGGCATGTATTGCGATCAATTTTTTTCCTGCCAGCTGCCTGTATTGTGCAAGGGCAGCATCAGTGTTTTCATTTGCGCCGCTTATTCCAAGTCCATCTGCCAGCTCAACTACCTGTTTAGCCTGTTCTCCTTTTTCAGACGGCAGGCCGGCTACATCCATTGGGCTGCTGTAATAATTTATCCGCCCAAGCGTTACGCATTTTATCGGCAGACCATCAATTGCATCTTTTAGGAGCCTTATCCCCTCCAGTCCATCTTCGCGAAAGTCTGCAAATGCAACTATTCCTTTTTTTATCATTGAAATTGCAGAATTCCTAATGAAGGCCTTTAGATGCTCTGGCAGGCTCTTTTGCAGAATTTTACTCTTAACACCAAACACAGGATGCACTCGTGCATCAAGCCGCTGTCCAGCGGCAATATCTTTTCCTATTGCATCAGCAATGTGCGTGTGCGCATTGATAAGTCCGGGTATGACTATGAATCCCTTTGCATCCAGCTTCTCGCAAGAACCCTTGTAATCACCAGCAGAGGTGCTACTTATCTTGCCACTTTTAATCTCAATGTAGCCCTGCTCAACATAGTTAAGCTCTCTGCCTAAAAGAAGGCTGGCGTTTGTTATTGCTAGGGACATTGTATTTCATATATTGTTTGGATTTTTCCTTCCTCGCGCAGGTCTCTAATTGTGTCAAGTGCCTTTGTTGCAGCTTCTGCTGCTCTTCTGCCTGTCTTGCCAATCCCTATACCGCAGTTGAGCTTGATATCATTGCCGGCCGTCACACTCTTTAACACTTCGTCAACCTGCTCTTTTGTCATGCCATTAGAAATTACCATGATGTTGTCACCACCAAGAAAGAATGCAAGCGAATTGTGCTTCAGGAACTCTTCTGCAAGCCTACTGTAGATCTTCATGATGAGTACCGTTAGTTCATAAGGCGATAGCCTATTACCAACTTTTGCTGAGCTATCAATATCGATATGCATTATTTGGGCTACGTCTGCCTGAGGGTGCACATTGCCAAATATTCTAGCGTTGCCATCAAGCATCCTTCTCCCCTCTTTTCTTGTACGGTAGGCGTTTAGGTTTGCTTCAAATGCAGTCTTGCCGGCGCCAATTGTCATCGACATTAACATGTTGTCATACAGCTTTGTAAGCTCACGCTGTATGTGTAGATGATCATCAGCATCAAGGCCATTTGTTATCGCGAAATATTCATCGAACCTGTTGAAGAAAACGATGCTATCTCTTTCTGAGAATAGTCTTTGTACATCATGATAGATCCTCGCTTGCAGCATCTGCAGCTGTGTTTCCCTGTCACTTCCGAGGGTGAGAGTCCATTGCCCGTATCCTTCAATCCTAATTATTGTCAGCTGTATCATTTATTATCACAATCCCTCCGCCGACTGGCTTTTGTAGCTTTCTCAACCGCAAAACCATGTTTACTGCCGCATTCACTGCTCTGGTTGGTACAAGCTTTGCCCGCGCTCTTGCTTGCTCAATCGTCATTCCAGGACCCGCTACTCCAAGTGTAACCGGCTTGCCATACTTTAGCGATAAATCAGCTATCAGTCTCGCAGCATTTTCAGCTACGATGTCATCGTGCCTGGTGTCCCCTTTTATCACAGCGCCAAGCGTGACTACGGCATCCACATTTTTCTTTCTCAACAATCGCTCAACTGCAAGTGGCATATCAAAAGTGCCAGGCACATACATGATATATCTTACCTCAGCGCTTACATTGATCGCATGATCTCGTGCACCTTCTAGCATCTTGAATGTTATTTCACTATTGAATTCAGAAACTACTATTGCAAGATAAATCATCAATTGTTGGTTATGCCACCCTGGCATTAGCTTTGAGTTGGCTTGCATCAATTAGAGGAGTACCGAATCTTGCAGCATATTTTTGTCCGGCGTCAATTGATAGCGACCTATGTGTCCTTGAGTCCATCATCTCACAAATGACTACTGCCGGTATAAGGTTAGCAAGCTGTGTCAGATAAACGCATAGCTCAGTGTGACCCATCCTGTCATGTAGTAGGTGCTTTGATGCTATAAGTATCGGCACATGGCCGGGCGCACGAAAGTTCCTGGCAAATTGTTCTACGCCGCCGTTGTCAATATTCTTGCACACTTCTGCCATCTTGAGTATGGTAAGCGCCCTGTCCTGGTCGGTGATGCCGGTGTAGGTCGAGCGATGATTGACCGCTATTGAAAAAGACGGCTTATCCCCATAGTTGGTTCTGCCTTCTGTTAATTTTGAAAACACCGGATTTACCTTGCCCATATCTGCTATGATGTCGTGCATATAGACTAGTCCCAGCTTGCTTGTAATTTCGTTTGCGATCGCAAGGCACACAAGTCCCCCAGCGTCTTTTCTCATTGTTGCAATGTGGTACGGCATGATATGCTCTGCAGCAATTACCATATCGATCTCATTCTCGCGCGCTTCGTCATCATGAACGAGTACAAACCTGCCAGCCTTGAGAGCTGCTATTGCTTCGGCAAGAGACAACTAGTAGTCTTGTTGCTCAATCTTATTAATAGATTACTAAAATTTTGGTTGTTACCAACCTTTTGGTAGTGATGCATATAGCTTGTTCAAAAAGGTGTAGCAAAAGGCTTGGTTGTGAGTGGAATTAGTCTAGTAATGGTTATCT
>JAICPK010000043.1 GCA_025929855.1 Nitrososphaera sp. | reverse complement strand
CCCCGTATGAAGGTTAGGGATATAGTAATGGAGCCAATCAGCATCCACGACAACCGAATCTCAAAGCAGCAAAAGTTAGAAAACGTTCTAACTGCTCTACGAGAGGTAGGGCTTGAGCCAGCAGAAGAGGTAGCAGGCAGGCTACCATACACACTCTCAGGAGGCCAAAGGCAAAGGGTCGCCATAGCAAGAGCGTTAGTGCTCCGGCCTACACTTATCGTGGCTGACGAACCAGTGTCGATGCTTGATGTGTCCGTTAGGGGCGAAATTTTAGGACTTATGCAGAGCCTAAGGCAAAAGTACAAAATATCTTACATTTACATCACACACGACCTATCGACAGCCCGATATATAGGAGACGATTTAGCTATAATGAAATCAGGTAAGATAGTCGAGATAGGTCCGATTGATAAAATCCTTTCGGATCCTGTCCATCCATATACAAGGATGCTAATAAGTGCGATACCTGAGATAGAAAGTTAACGAATGAATCGAAACTATCTTTAGAAAAAATATATTAGCGTGCACTAGCCTCTGATAGCGTGCAAAAACTGGGCTCACCTGCTACCATTGTTTCTATTGTTGTACTGCTTTTGGTTACCTCTGTGGCATTTGAGAATACTGCCTTCTCACAGGTACAAGAAAAGGGCCCCTACGTAGATCAGGCGAGATTTATACACCGGGCCGATGAGAATCTTGCGCTCGAAGAGGTCAAATTTGGATCCCTTGACATGTATTTTTTCCCCATCCCACATGAAGCAGCCAATGATGCAAGGAACGATCCTAGGCTAACGGTATATGATACGACTGCTGGCTCGCTAGGGTTTTTTGTGAATCCTGCTCCTGCGGCAGATTCTAACGTCCTCAATCCATTTCAATTCAAGGAATTTCGTTATGCTTTAAACTATCTCATCGACCGAGACTTCGTGGTTAATGAGATTTTGAGAGGATATGGCAGTCCCCTTATGGATCCATTTGGCATGTATTCACCGGAATATCTGAACATTATAGACACAGTAGAATCGTTTGGGTTTAGGTATAATCCTTCCCTTGCATCAAGCATGATATCAGAGGCAATGATTGCAGCCGGCGCCACAAATGTCGGTGGCAAGTGGGTATTCAATGACAATCCTGTTACCATAAAGCTCTTTATCAGACAAGACGATCCTAAAAAAGAATCAATGGGGGAGCTGATCGCTTCAGAGCTTGAAAAGATCGGCTTTAGTATCCAGAGAGACTATGGTGATTTGAACAAGGCAAATACAGTAGTATATGGTTCAGATCCAAAGAACTTGCAATGGCAAATATACACTGAAGAGTTTGCTGGCAGCAGAGCGTTTGTAAAGTATAATCCAATAATTCCGGCCCAGATGTATGCCCCTTGGTTGAGCAGAATGCCGGGATATCAGAACCCAAGCTATTGGAACTATCAAAATGCTACACTTGATGAAATAACCCAAAAGATAGCGTTTTTCAACTTTACATCCGAGGAGGAAAGGAATCAGCTTGTAGGTGATGCTGTAAAGATGGGCATTCAAGAATCTGTCAGGATCTTTGTTGCCCAGAAGACCGACCCCTTTGTTGCTTCTGCTAATGTGCAAGGTTTGGTAAATGATTTTGGAGCGGGGATAACAAGCAAGTATTCTCTACTAAACGCAAGATCCGGCGGCGACGGAAATGTTTCGCTTGACATCGGTGTCAAACAAATCCACCAAGGGTCTTGGAACACAATCGGAGGTCTGCAGGATTTGTATAGCGCGAGTATCCATTCAATGGTTGCAGACGCTGCCACCTTCAGACATCCATATACCGGAGAGGTGGTCCCATTTCGGAGCCCTTGGACGGACATTACTACAGAAGGCCCTATTGGTAAAATTGATGTACCTTCTGATGTAATAAAATGGAACCAAACACTGCAGCAGTGGGTTCAAGTAGGCGAACGATCGACTGCGACAAGTAAGGTAACGTTTACTCCACTTTATTCAAATTGGCACCATGGCATCCAAATGGATGTTTCTGACATGATGTATACTGATTATTTCACCTATGAATGGGGCACTAATACTGGACCAGGAGACCGGACAGTAGATCCTGAATATACGCCAGCAGCAAGCGAAGCGCTCAAGCTTTCAAAGGGCTCGAGGTATGTTACGCCTGATAGTATCGAATCCTACATTGATATTTGGCATTACGATGAGAAGGAGATTGCTGGCTCAGGAGCATTCTTTGCGACTGAGCCATGGGAGATTCTTGCTGCATCTGAGAGAATTGTCACAGATGGCAGACTAGCTTATTCTAGAAGCGAAGCACAAGCTAAAGGCATTGGATGGTTCGACCCTATCGTAAGAGAGCATGCAGACATGATCAAGGCAGAGCTTCAAGAGATGAGAAATGAGCAATTTGTGCCGCCTGCTCTTAGGGATATAATAACGGTCCAAGATGCCATCAAGCGCTATGATGCCAGCATCAGTTGGATTGAAAACCATGGCCATGCGATAATTAGGAACGGTGCATTCTATCTTGAGAACTTCAATGTAGCAGGAGGAACAATAACTATTAATGCGTTCAGAGATTCCTCATACCCCTTTGAAGTGGGCCATTGGTCTCAATATGAGACACCTCGAGTTGCTGACATTAGCAGCGTTAATGTGCCGAGAATAGTAGCTATGGGTCAGTCTACTCCCATCAAAGTCAGTGTTGACGTGGCTGGTCAGCCAAGCAGCAATGTGACTGTGAACTATTTTGTTTCAAATAAAGATGGAATAGTAGTAGCAAGAGGACAGGCCCAGCCAGAAAGCCCCGGACAATTCAATATTAATCTGACATCAGACATGACTTCACAGCTGTCTCCCGGACCAAATCAGATTAGGATCTTTGCAACTAGTAACGAAGCCCTCCGTCCAGACATTTCCTCAACTACTATTCTTGCTGCTCCAGGAGCACTTGGTTCCACTCAGGGTACAAATCTTAACAACAATCAAATAGGTGGGAATAATTCTGCTTTGGATCTTGCACAATAGATGACAACAGCATCATGAATATTTTTAGTTCGATCTATTATTGAGCCTGTCGACGGTGTACCGAAGTATGTAATAGAGAAGCTGATCAGTCTTGGAGACAAGTTATTGTTATGAAATAAGGAACATTAGAATTTACGATATATACCGTGCAGAATTTCTTGCACCTTATTTTCCAGAACGATTGCGGTCGCGTCAAGTGTTGACAACGTAGGAGTTATAGCTTCAGGACCTGTTGCATATGCATTTATAGAGACAGTAACTCTCTCTCTAGATATCTCAACTACACAATCGGAGCGGAATAATAATAACAAATAGTAATAGGGATCAAAAAGGAGCTTTTCTCTGTATTCCTCTCTGACTCAACATTGCGACTATAATTGCAGATAGTCCAGCGTTTGAGAACAAGCATGCATTTCGGTCTTTATTATATGAGTGTAACGGTCATGCGAATGCCAAGGTCGTAATTTTGCTAGAACAGCATGTACAACAGACATATATATACCAGGAGTATGAAATGGTAGAAAAATATAACCGGGTAAGCGATGGTTGAGTATAGTTGGGAGACTTTGGCCGCTTTCTTGTAAAACGCTCGCTAAACATGGTCATAGTGCTTCTTTCTACCTTGATCCTAACAATGGCGCTCGTTGGTCCTACTATGGATAAGATACTACTTGATGCGACGAGAGCCTCTGTTGTGGAAGAAACAAATAACAGCGATATCAACTTCCAAAATACTGAGGAGCGCCAAAACTACATAGACCAAAGGATTGACCTTCAAATCAAGGCAATCGGTCTTGATGAGCCATGGTATTCTCCCAAGCGGTTTACAAATACTGTTTTGAAAGTGATGGTACTCGACCTCGGGAGGTCTAATTACCTTACAAGTGAGAGTGGATCGGCAAATGTACGTGACATCATCTTGGAAAAGATGCCAAAGACAATATTGCTTTTTACTACTTCAACTCTGATTATTACTGTCATAGGCCTTTACCTTGGCGCCTTTGCTGCAAATCGTGCCGGCTCCTTTTGGGATAAGATCAACTCTGCTTCTGCAGTATTTAGCAGCAGCTTTCCCACCTGGTGGGTAGGAATGCTCATGATCTTTGCTTTTGCCTTTACATATCATATTTTTCCTGCTCGGGCGACGCCTCTTACTGCTCCATCCGATCCTGGTTATGCATTGGACCTGCTTTATCATATGATGTTGCCTCTTATCACAATAGTGCTAGTTAGCTTTGGCTCATGGGCTTATATCGTACGTTATTTCGTAGTTGGGATCTTGGGAGAAGACTATATCATAGCCAAGAGGGCCGCAGGTATACCACAAAAGAAGATCCTATATTCCCATGCCCTAAAAAATGCTGCACCGCCGATCATTACTGTCGTAGCCTTGAGCCTCGCTAGCTCGTTTGGCGGTGCGATTACTGTTGAAGCAGTTTTTGGCTGGCCAGGGATGGGGAGCTTATACTATGAGGCAATAGGCTTTATGGACATACCCGTGATAATTGGACTGACCTATGTATCTACGCTCATTTTCATCTTCACAGTATTTCTCACTGACATACTCTACGCTTACTTTGATCCAAGGGTGAAGATCGCCTGACAGGGCCTGTAGAAGTTGTTTCTACATCAGATATTTTCAAGGGATTTAAGCGATCCAGGGGCGGCCTTGCAGGTGTTGCGATATTATTTGGACTTATCTTTATAACCATTTATGCATTCGTAGCGATTCCGCTACAATCCTTCACACAATGGAATAACCCAAACTTTTGGATCAACCAACCCCAGTCGGCTATGCCTGTGTGGGTTAACATGCTGGGGCTGAATCTGCCAGAGCATTTGATCATGACTGCCAAGGATGCTGACAAGACCAGTCTTCTAGAGGGTGGGGTACGGATCGAGAGCCATTCTTACAACTTCAATTTCAATTACGATTCATACCCAAGCGATTTTATGATTATGTATTCTGCCAGATATGGGGCTATTCAACCAGCAGTTCAGATCGATGTGCTTAGGCCAGACGGTAATGAGTTCCAAATTTATTTTGCATCTCTCCCTCCATCTCAGAATGAGAGCAACGAATTCTCTGCCAGGATCTTCTCTACGGACAGACTTATTGCAGATAGCCTTGCAGGATATAGCAGTCTCTTCACATATAGAGTAGATCCTACTAGCCCACAAGCTATGATCTTTTCGCATACAGATGAAAATAAGGTGCTTAAAGGCACATACGTCATCAGAAACACCTTCTATCTGTTTGACCCACGTGATACTGTTGTAGATTCTGGAGTCATATTGGGTGGGAAAGTCTATGGGATCATAGGTACAGACGACTTACGTCGCGATTTAGCTGTTGGCCTCCTATGGGGAGCACCTGTTGCACTCTTTATTGGCCTTACTGTATCAGGAGCAGCAGTATCTATCGGCCTGATATATGGTGTCGTCGCAGGCTATAAGGGGAATCGCACAGACGAGGGGCTAATGCGCATAAACGACGTGTTTTATTCTCTTCCCACTCTTCCCCTTCTTGTGATATTGTCAGTAACCATCGGACGTAGCATATTTTTGATAACCGGCTTTCTAGTGATATTTGGTTGGGTCGGAATGGCAAAGATAAGCAGAAGCCTTGCGCTGCAGATAAAGAGCCTGCAATATATAGAAGCAGCAAGATTGATGGGTCAATCAGACACAAGGATAATTTTCAAGCACATAATCCCGCAGCTATTGCCACTAACATTTGCCAGCATTGCCATTGCGGTTCCAGGCGCAATTCTAGGTGAGGCAGCTCTTTCTTTCTTAGGTCTTGGGGATCCATCAATCCCTACTTGGGGTCAGATCTTACATGATGCGCACTCTGCAGGGGCAATGTCAAGGGGCCTCTGGTGGTGGATAGTGCCACCTGGTATGATGATAGCAATAACGGGGCTTGCGTTTGTGCTCATCGGGAATGCCCTTGACAGCATAGTAAACGTTAGAGCGCGGAGAATGTAACAACAATAATGTAGGATTTTTGTGGTCTTCAGATTAATTACTATGGATGCCTCAGGATCTCATAATCTTCATCAGTTGATATATTTTCTGTGTGTATATATCCAATCAGCCGGCTCTTCCATACTCCTCATCAGCATCCATATACCAATAAGATTCTCTTACGTATGAACTTTAGCTTCTAGCCCTTTAATCCTCACTACCATGATTCTGTCAAGCACCTGCTGTTGTTTCAAAGGCCATTCTATCCAGTATTTGATGACATTGACTGAGATCACATATGGGTTATATAACCCAAAAGACACATGATCATAAGTTTATAATAATTGAAAACTCCGATCTGCTCCTTTGATGCTAAGTCTGGCGTGCTTTGCAGAAAGTGCGAAGCGAAACTCAAGTCAGGAAGTCTAACGCAAGATGACGTTGAGGCTGCAACAAAGCTGATCGGTTTGGCAGATCGCGATCAGGAAATCAACAAATTTACGCTTGTCCGGGGTACAAGAGTCCACGGCGACTTCGTACTTGTGTTGCGCAGTTCTGATGTAAGCGTCCTGCGGGGTAACAAAGAGCTTGTCAGCAAGATTGAAAAACAAATGGGACAAAAGGTCTGGTTCGTTGAAACCGAAGCATCTGACAGGCGGTTCATTGAAAGCCTCTTTCATCCATTAAAGGTGTTGTCAGTAAACTTCTTCTGGCTTCCGGAAGCCAACAAGCTTACGAAAGTCATAATTGCAGAAGATGCCCAAAATGCACCCGTCAATATAGACAAAGTTCAAAAGATTGCAAAGGCTATTAGGAACATCGAATTGTTGGTGGAATTTAAGAATAATCAAAAGAGGATCTAAGGAAAATGGACCTGAAGAACATCAAAAGGAGTCATTATGCATTCCAGGTTAACCGTAGCCTTGTTGGTCAGCAGGTAAGAGTGGGTGGGTGGATAGAGGATATCCGCGATATTGGTAAACTTGCTTTTGTGACAATTAGGGATTTTACAGGTCTCTGCCAAGTCATCGTGTCAGGAGGCAACTTGCAATCTGCCCTGCAAGTCCCAAGGCAGAGTGCAGTAACTGTCACAGGAATTGTACAGGAGAGCAAGGCTCGAGACTTTCCTGTTGAAGTGAAGGCAAGTGAATTTACAGTGCTTACAGAAGCGCTCCATCCGCTTCCAATAGACCCCACTGGGCGTGTAGAATCTGCCATAGATAAGCGGTTAGATGCACGTGCACTG